>CAZUZE010000207.1:3386-4732 GCA_964624565.1 uncultured Robiginitalea sp. | reverse complement strand
CCATATAAGCGAGGTCGGTATTGGCGATGCGGATGCGGTCCAGGAAGACCTCGGTCTCAAATTCCGAAGGGCCTTCAGAAGGATCTGCCTCCGGACCTTTAAATATCAGATAGTTCGGGCGTCCGAAACGGTCGTTCTTAAAAAACACTTCGCCCTCGAGAAGTTCGATCTCTTTGACATCCACCCGGTCCGTGAAGAGCAACCTCCAGATGCCGATGGTAAATACGAGTTCCTCTGCCTTGAGGAAGGGTTCCGCGGCGTAGGGCCCGGGGCCCATTAGCTCCACCCCCTCCATGGACAACGTCAGGAAGGGAAAGTGATGAAAAAACGTCGCCCGGGTATCCCTGAACCGGAGTTCGCTGGTGAGGTAATCCGAAGTCACATCTGTGACCTTCCTGGAGATCCAGTCGTGAAAAAGGATCGGGAATAAAGCCATGGCCAGCAACCAGAAAACCAGGACCGCCCCTGCTATTTTCGCGGTTAAAACCCATTTATTCCGTCGCGATTTCTCGGTCATTGAACAGCGTTCTTCAATTGCTGGGATACTATACGATGAGAAGATATTAAAAAAAATCATACCAGGCAGACACTGTGGTTTTTGCCATAGTGTTCGCCGGACTGCGTGGATGTGCCAGTGGAGATGCCGACCCCAAGGCATGCCTGGCGATACGACGGGTGCTGCCTGCTTTCCGGTACACTTTAAAAAAGAGTAATTATGATTTTTGTCATAAGGGAGGCACGCACTTTGCCCTACATTCGCAATGACAATCACTCTCAGCTACATCCGGCCTGTTGGGCCTAATATCTCAATTCTGTAAACACTGTTCATTAAACCTTACCGATATGAAAAATGTAGTTTCTTTCTTATTCTTAATTTGCGCTATTCCAATGGGGTTCGCCCAGGCGGGGCATATCATGCAGGGCGTGGGGTCCGTCAACATGTCCATGGGCGGGGCCGCTACCGGGCAGCCGCTCGATATTTCCGGGGCGCTTCAGTGGAACCCCGCTGCCATTACCGTTTTTGACCAGGACCAGGTGCGTTTGGATGTGGGGTTGTTTTTTTCCTCCCCCGAACTCAGTTCCACCGTACCGGAATTCGACGGTTCCGGCCAGCCTACCGGAAACTTTATAAGCGGGACAACCAAAGATGACCGCGGTTTGTCCCCCCTTCCTGCGCTCGCCTATAAGGTCGGTTCGACCTCCAGGCACCACTTTGGATTTTCCGCCTTTGGGATCAGTGGTTTTGGGGTAACCTTCCCTGAAAGTAGCACCAACCCGATCAACATGCCCCAGGAGATGGGCGGTTTCGGACGGGTCGAATCCAATTACAGCCTCTTCCAGGTAGG
>CAZUZE010000207.1:0-3286 GCA_964624565.1 uncultured Robiginitalea sp. | reverse complement strand
TCTTTTGGCGTTGGGTATACCAAAGGCGCGTTTGACCTGGCCCTGGATTACCGCCTGGTGAATTATGAGAACACCGATGGGTTTGAAGCCGTGGGCTGGACCCAGACAGGTTCGGTTGCCGGTTTCGGCTGGGAAAACATCAACATCATCTCGGCAGGGCTGCAATACAGGGGCGTCAACCGCCTTCCCCTGCGACTGGGCTACACCTACAGCTCCAACCCCATACCGGATCAGCTCGCCTTTTACAGCGTACCTGCCACCGCGATTATCAAGAATGCCTTCCAGTTTGGGTTGGGCTATGAGATCAGCGACCGCTTTGAGATCGATGGGGTCTTCCACTTCGGTTCCTCAGGGGATGCCACGTCTGGCCCGCTTCTCAATCCGCAGTTTGCGCAGAACTTCCCACCTTATGGTGCCATCCCGGGCAGTGAAGTGTCCTACGACATGACCACCTTTATGTTTATGTTCGGCGCACAGTACAGCTGGTAGTTCCCATATTGTTCGCCTCTGAATCCATTGAGACCCCGCACCATGCGGGGTCTTTTTGTTTCCCGCGCCATATGGACCGGAATATGTACCTTTATTTCTTAGCTGCACCGAGCTGATGAGAACAAAAATCCGGAAAAGGCTGCTCGCCCTGATGATCCTGCCCGTGCTTATTTTTACGGGTTGCTACTACATCATCGAATTCTCTACTGCCGACCGGATTTACAGGGAGGTCGAAAGCATCCCGTACAACAAGGTGGGGTTGGTGCTGGGCACGGCCCGTCACCAGGTTGGGGGCGGGGTGAATCCATATTACCAGTACCGCATTGATGCGGCTTTGGAATTGTTTAAGGCGGGAAAAGTCTCCTACATCCTGGTGAGCGGGGACAACGGGAGCATTTACTACAACGAGCCAAATACCATCAAAAAAGACCTCGTCAAAGGGGGAATCCCGGAGAACCGGATTTTTCTGGATTACGCGGGCTTCCGGACCCTCGATTCCATGATCCGCGCAAACATCGTTTTCGGGCTGGATTCGGTGACGGTGATCTCCCAGGAATTCCACAATGAACGCGCCCTGTTTATCGCCTCGAAAAAAAACCTATACGCCATCGGCTTCAGCGCCAGGGACATCAGTGGCTCCCCTGGCCTGAAAGTGCAGCTCCGGGAGTATTTTGCGCGGGTAAAGGTATTTCTCGACCTGATTTTCAACACCGAACCCAAATACTATGGAAACCGCATTGAAATCAAGTGAAACCAAAAGGGGGGGCACCCCATCAAACCGGTAAGGCATGGAGAAGCTCAGGACCCTTCTCAGGAACCTCGGCCCCGGCCTGCTCTTTGCGAGCATGGCCATCGGCACCTCCCACCTGGTGCTTTCGACCAAGGCGGGGGCCACCTATGGCTGGGCCATGGTAATCCCCATCTTGCTTGCCAACCTGCTGAAGTACCCGTTTTTTGAATTCGGCATCCGGTATACCAATGTCACCGGCCGGAGCCTGATCGAAGGCTATTCCAGGCGCGGAAAAGGATATATGTGGGTATATGCCGTAATCACCCTTTTTACCACCTTTACCATCCTCGCCGCCCTGTACGTCGTAACCGCAGGCCTGCTGGCGAACCTCTTTTCGATCACTTCGGTTTCCGTCAGCGGCATTGCCCTGGGCCTGTTCCTGTTTATCTCAGGGGTCCTGATCATCGGGCGATACAAACTCCTGGAGACCACCCTGAAATTCGTGGTTACCATCCTGTTTGCCGCCCTGCTGATCACCACCCTGATGGTGCTTTACAAACCAGCCGTCACGGCGGTTGAAGGTTTTGAGCCCCCTCCGGTCTTTGATTCGGTCGGGATCCTGTTTCTCATCAGCCTGATCGGCTGGATGCCCACGGCGGTGGAGGCGAGCAGCTGGATCAGCCTCTGGAGCCTTGAAAAATACAAGTCCCAGGGGCGAAAACCCCCTTTGAAGGAGGCGCTTCAGGAATTCAATTACGGGTACATCACCACCGCCCTGCTGGCTGTTTTTTTCCTGCTCATTGGGTATCGGACCCTGTATGGCACCCGGGTGGAACTCAGCGGGGAAGCCGTTGCATTTGCAGACCAGGTGGTTTCGCTGTTTACCACCCATATCGGGGACTGGGCCTACCTCTTTATTGCGGTGTCCGCCTTTGCCACCATGTTCAGCACCTGCATGACGGCCCATGACGCCATTGCCCGCGTAAGCGTGGATGTGCTGGAGTACCTGCGTCCGGATAAAAAAAGGTTTGTAAAGAAGTGGCACTACGCCGCGGCCGTCCTGGTGCTAACCGCTGTGAATTATCTCGTCCTGACCGCCTTCAGCGCCAATATGGGGTCGCTGGTCGCCCTGGCGACGTTCATATCCTTTGTACTGGCCCCCCTTGTGGGGTACATGAACCTCAAAAATGTCTGCAGTACGGACCTTCCTTTGGAATTCCACCCGGGGCCGGGGCTCCGCCTGCTCACCTATATGGGGATCGTCTTCCTGTCCTTTTTCTCCTTTTACTACCTCTGGATGATCCTCGTATAAACCGGGTTGAAATCCGGGCATCCGCGGGATTTAACATTCATAAGTTGACTTGAGCCGGGTTTTTTACAAGCTTTGCAACACAAAAGGACGTTATGAAGTTGATTCGAATTGAGCGAAAAACAAGAAGTGAAAAACGGTTTACCCCTGAAATGGGGCGCCTTGAAACCCGGGTAACCTATATCCGGAAAAAAATATTGGGCATTCCCGTGGAGACCCTCCACAAGTATCGCAAAACCTATTACGGGGAGGTCAAGGATTGCAGCGAATGCCTGCTATACAGATAATCCAGCCCCTATAGTTCCTCGTAGTTGAGCACCACAAACGGGTAGCGCTCATTCTGTTGGTGGAGCATCTCAAGGCAATAGACCCCATCCGTACAACTGTTGATGATCTGCGTTTCCCCATACCCTTTGACCTCGGCAAAAACCTCAGGGGCCACCCCCTTCCCGACCAAATAGTCGCGAATGGCCGCGGCCCGGCCTTCGGATAGTGTCAGATTTGTCCGCGCATAGCCCCGGCTGTCGGTATGGGCTTCCAGGCGAAGGCGCAGCTTCGGGAATTTTATGAGTTCGGCTGCAACCTCATCAAGGGCCACCGTGATTTCAGGGGTAAGTGCTTTGCTGTTTCGCGCAAAATGGAAATCGTCCGCTTTTATTAGGGTCTGGTTCAATTGCCGCACAACCACGCTCTCCAAAGGTGTCAGGGTAAGCTGAAGGGGTTCCCCGGAACCCAGGGAGGGGTCCGAAGACGTATTC
>CAZUZE010000206.1:0-4780 GCA_964624565.1 uncultured Robiginitalea sp. | reverse complement strand
CAAGTTGTTTCTCGAGATACTCCGTGGCCTTCTCAATGCCTTCCGAACCCGTATCCCTTCCCTTCAGGTCGTCGGATGCAAGGAACGAGACCACCGAATCCATCTGCCGGGCGTTCGGTGCCTTGCTTTTGCAGGAACCCGCCAGCAGTGCAATCCCAAGGAATACCAGAACGGGGTATGCCCTGGTTTTCAGGGCAGCCAAAATAGCTGATCGCGAGGAGCCGTGCCGCACCATTACGCCAACATGGTTACGGGATGCTCCAGATAGGCCCTGAGGGTTTGCAAAAACTGGGATCCCGTTGCCCCGTCCACCGTGCGGTGGTCACAGGCGAGGGTTACCTTCATGGTATGCCCCACCTTTATTTCACCATTGCGCACCACCGGTTTTTCCACGATGGCCCCAACGGAAAGGATGGCCGAATTGGGCTGGTTGATGATCGAGGTGAATTCCAGGATCCCAAACATCCCGAGGTTTGAAACGGTAAAGGTGCTGCCTTCCATTTCCGCAGGGGCGATCTTCTTGATCCGCGCCCTTCCCGCGAGGTCCTTGACGGCCGACCCGATCTGGGTAAGGCTCATCTGGTCCGCAAATTTCAGGACAGGGACCACAAGGCCGTCGTCAACGGCAACCGCCACCCCTATATGGATATGCTTGTGGTACTTCATCGCCTCGGCACTCCAGGATGTGTTGACCTGGGGATGTTTCCTCAGGGCCATGGCACAGGCCTTGACCACCATGTCGTTGAAAGAGACCTTGGTGTCCGGAAGGTCGTTGATTCGCGCCCTTGAAGCCATCGCCTGTTCCATATCCACCTCAATGGTCAGATAATAGTGCGGGGCGGAGAATTTGGATTCGCTCAGGCGCCTGGCGATGACCTTGCGCATCTGGGAGTTCTTAACCTCTTCAAACCCTTCCTCCCCGGCAGGGACATACGGGGCAACCGGAGCTGAAAGGGCCTGGTCGGCTGAAGGGGCCTTTTCGGGGGATGCCGGCCTGGCCGCCGGAACAAAGTTCTCGACATCCCGCTTTACAATCCGTCCTGAGTCGCCGCTGCCGGTAACCTGGCTCAGGTCGATGCCTTTATCCGCAGCTATTTTCCGCGCGAGCGGGGACACAAAAATACGGTCTCCGCCTTCTGTCTCCTGAGGAGGGGCAGGTGCAGCGGTCTCCGGTGTACTGCTCCCCGGTTCTTCTGGGGATGAAGCCGGCGCAGGTGGAGTCGCGCCGGAAGGGGGCGTACCGCTCAACAGGCCGGTGACATCGGTCCCTGCCGGGCCGATAATGGCCAAAACCTCATCGACAGGCGCCGACTCCCCTTCCTGAATGCCTATATAGAGCAGGGTGCCTGAATAAAAAGATTCAAACTCCATGGTGGCCTTGTCCGTTTCAATTTCGGCCAGGATGTCCCCTTCCTCGACGGTATCACCCACTTTTTTAAGCCAGGAAGCCACCGTGCCTTCTTCCATGGTATCGCTGAGCCGGGGCATGGTGATCACTTCGACGCCCTCAGGGACTCCTGCCCCACCGGTTGCCGGTGCCGGCTGCTCCTGTGCCGGAGGGGTTTCAGCAGGAACGGGGCCGGAAGATTCGGCCGGGGCAGCTCCGGTTCCATCCAGCAATGCCGAGATATCTTCACCTTCGGAACCGATAATGGCAAGCAGGGAATCCACGGGCGCCCCGTCCCCTTCTTTAATCCCGATATGGAGAAGGGTCCCCTGGTGGAAGGACTCGAATTCCATGGTTGCCTTGTCCGTTTCGATTTCGGCAAGGATATCGCCTTCCTCAACCTTGTCCCCAACTTTCTTGAGCCATTTTGCCACGGTACCTTCCTCCATAGTATCGCTCAGCCGGGGCATTGTGATAATCTCAGCCATCTGCCTTGGTGTTATAATTTATGTTTCAGGAATGGATAGTCTTCCTGCTCGTAGACCACGTCGTAGAGTTGTTCCACAGGAGGGAATTCAGAGGCCTCTGCAAAATCCTCGCATTCCTTGACCCGTTGCTTCACGCGCGCATCGATTTGTTTCAACTCCTCCTCCGTGGCGTATTTTTTATCGAGTATGACATCCCGTACCTGGGTGATCGGATCGATCTTCTTGTATTCCTCCACCTCATCCTTGGTCCGGTAGTGCTGGGCGTCCGACATGGAGTGTCCCCGGTACCGATAGGTCTTTGCCTCGAGGAAGGTGGGCCCGCCCCCGCTCCTGGCCCGTTCGATGGCCTTGCTCACCTCTTCTGCCACGGCCACCGGGTTCATCCCGTCCACTGGGCCACAGGGCATCTCATACCCCAGGCCGAGTTTCCAGATATCCGTAGAATAGGACGTACGTGCCACAGAGGTCCCCATGGCATAGCCGTTGTTCTCACAGATAAAGACCACCGGCAACTTCCAGAGCATGGCCAGGTTAAAGGTTTCATGCAGGCTCCCCTGCCTTACGGCCCCGTCTCCCATGTAACACAGGGTTACGGCATCCCTTCCGAAATACTTATCCGCAAAGGCGAGGCCGGCCCCCAGGGGGATCTGCCCCCCGACGATTCCGTGTCCGCCATAAAAATTATGGGCTTTGGAAAAGATGTGCATCGACCCCCCCATTCCTTTGGAGGTTCCGGTAACTTTCCCGTAGAGTTCCGCCATGACCCGTCTGGGGTCCTCCCCCAGCCCGATGGGCTGCACGTGGTTCCGGTAGGCGGTGATCATCCGGTCCTTACCGATTTCCATGGCGTGGAGCGATCCGGCCAGTACAGCTTCCTGTCCGTTGTACAGGTGCAGGAACCCCCTTACTTTTTGTTGAATATAAACTGCGGCGAGCTTGTCTTCAAACTTCCGCCAGAAAAGCATCTCCTCATACCAGTTCAGGTATACCTCTTTGGTGACTTTTTTCATGAAGGCTATTTTCTATCTTTTTTGGGGTCAGAAAGTTGGGGCCTTTTTGCCTGCTTTCCCGACGTGGAAGAGCAAAAATACACATTAAATCATTCATGAAAAAAAAATGGAAGTCAAAGGTCCACCCGACGGAAACCGCTTCTGTTTCAGGTGCTCAGATAGGATTTATCAAAGCCCAGCGGCAGGAGGGCCCCGACGGAGGGGCATTCGTAAACCGGTGCCCCGTCGGCATGCAACAGGATGCGGATCGGGCGTTTCTGCCGAACCTCGTATTCGAGCAGGGATTGCCGGCAGTTCCCACAAGGCGCGGCCGGCGCTTTGAGGTCCCGTCCTTCCGCCAGGACCGCGACAGCCAGAACCGCTATCACCCCATCCGGGAACCGGGCCCCCTTCTGGAACACGGCAACCCGTTCGGCGCACAGCCCGGAAGGGTAGGACGCGTTCTCCTGGTTGCTGCCGATGACCACCTCCCCGGACTCGAGCAACAGGGCCGCCCCTACCCTGAATCCGGAATAGGGGGCATAGGCGGATTCCGCCGCTTCACGGGCACGGTCCAGCAGGGAGCGGTCCGCGGCGGGGAGCTCCCCCGGACCCCCGAATATCCTTACGTCAAATCCGATATGTAATTTCTGCATACCTAAAGATACATTACCGGGGATTAACACGGGGTCGTACCACAAAAAAACCCGCCTTTCTCAAAAGCGGGTCCCGTTTGTGCAATACTTTTTGCACTAATCGTTGTAGAATTCCTGCCCCAGGTAGAAGGTAAGGGAAAACCGGAGTGTATTCTCCAGCGGATTCCGAACCTGTGCCGTTGAAAAAAGGTAGGACAAGTCTATCTGGGCATTGTTGTACCGGAACCCGGCACCCAGGCTGAAGAACTTCCGGAAGCCCTTTTCCTCGCTTTCGTTGAAGTACCCGGCCCTGAGCATAAAGGCTTCGCGGAACACGTATTCAGCCCCCAGTGCCCAGGTAATTTCCTTGAGCTCCTCGCTGAAGCCATCCGGGGCATCCCCGAAGGATTTGAAGACCCCTTCGAACCATCCAATCCGCTGGTACTCCGCATTGTCCTCCTGATCCAGGAACCCGTTGCCGTTGAAATCCTGTGGGGTGGGCACCAGCAACTTGTTGAACTCTGCCCGGAGCGAGAGGGCGTTGTCCATATCGAAAATAAAATCAAAGCCCCCGCCCAACCCGAGGTTGGTAGGGATAAAGTTTTCCTGTCCGCCGGCATCGTACTGGATTTTCGGACCCAGGTTGGAGATGTTGAACCCCCAGACCCAACGGCCGTCAAAATTGTCATAGGCGCGCTCCCTGCCGTAATAGTACCCGGCGATATCGACGGAAAACGTCTTCCCGGACTGCACGGCATTACCCAGCTGGGGGATTTCCAGATTCGAACTGATGAAGCGGCCTGCCACGGCCATGGAGAACTGATCGCTCAATTTAAGGGAATACGATCCGTCGATCGACAACTCGTTTGGCTTTACCAGGGTGCCGATTTCCTCAAAGGAGTTCCTGAGTTCGATCTCGCCCAGGGTGAAATAACGGATGGAGACCCCAAAAGCACTCCGGTCACTGATCTTGTTGAAGTAGCTTCCGTTCAGCAGGGCGATGTCCGTAATCAGGCTCTCCAGGTAAGGCGTATAGCTTATCCCAATTCCCATTTTGCGCTCTGCAAAGGCAAATTTTGCCGGGTTCCACTGCTGGGAAAAAGCATCCACAGAGGTGGCCACCCCTATATCCCCGATGGCGGAAGACCTCGCATCTGAGGCAATCCGCAGAAATGGGACTGCAGTCGTTATCACTCGTTCTTCCTGGGCAAACCCCGAAGCTGACAAGGCAAGCAGAAATACCAACCAAAATTTTTTCATCGCAATATTGTGCTTCTTTGC
>CAZUZE010000205.1:0-4801 GCA_964624565.1 uncultured Robiginitalea sp. | reverse complement strand
AAGCCCGGCGACTCGCTTCGGCCCGAGTCGGGCCGCTGGCAGTCGCGGTGGAATTCCGGCCACGAACAGGGCCTCGCTGGCGTAGATGTTCCCCACCCCGGCCACCACGGATTGATCCAGCAAACGCACCTTCACTGGCTGGCGCGAAGCCTGCAGTCCCGCAATGAATGACTCCGGAGGATCGGGGTGATCCAACGGTTCCGGTCCCAGTCCTTCCACGGTGCCGAGGTCAAAACCCATCCGCCCGAGGTGGATAAAAAACAGCGTCATTATAAAAACCAGGATCCACCCGGCATCTATCGGGGCCCGCCCCCGGTTTTTGTCCTCTACCTGGTGTGCCAGGGCCACAAGCCCCGGGCTGTCATCGATGTCCAGGCTGTCGATGATGTCTTCGGCGACCCTTTCGACGTTGCCCAGCTTGGCGGTAAAGAGGTTGTAAACCGTGCCCAGGATCCGAAGCGCACCGCTCAGGGCAACCACCCAGGCCAATCCACGGCCCTCAAAAACGGTCATCAAAAGGACGATTAGCAGGTTCCCCAGGCCTGGCAGGAGGAAAGTCAGCACACTGTGTTTTGTCCGGTCAGACCGTATAAAGAAGAAGAGATACCGGAGTGCATCCACTGCCAGGAGGGCCAGGATGAAATCCACCAGCGGTTTGGGCTGGAACAGGGCTGCATTCAACAGCAGGGCACCTATGGCAAGGGTAATCCCTCCGCTGATCCAGGCCGAGTACCGTTCTTGCTGATCGGCCCTGCGGAACCCGTGCAGGATCTCCAGCAGTGCGGCCCATACGAGCAACCCCCCGATGTACTGTGCGGCTTCGGCTATGTCACCAAAGGGGGTACGCAGGGTCAGCGCCGCCAGCAGCACCCCGATCCCGGTAAAGATGTAGCGCTGTTGCACAAAACTGAAAATCGACTTTTTTCCCGGGGTGTTTTCCATAATTCAAACTTTGGGCGGGTCCTTCCGCGTTCCACGGGAGAGCCCGTTCAGGCCAGTGTCCTGCAGAAGGGAGCACCAGGTCCGCCTCCAGCATCTTCCCTTTTTGCCAGGGGGGACCCGGGCGGTCAGGTACTCAGGCACATGCTTTGCGGCTCCGGGCTTGGCCCCCGTAAACTTAAAGCTATTGGTTTGTGCACAGATACGCAAGGAAAAAATGGGTTGTAGCCCCATGGGAAGCGCTCTAGGACGTCTGATTCAGTGCCTGCCTGGCAAGTTCATAGAGCTTTTTGTACTGGTCTGCCTGCTCGTAGTTTTCCTGCATATGCCTTCGTCCCTCCAGTCCCATTTCTTTCGCAAGCCCCGGGTCCTCACAAAGGACTTCCATGTAGCGCGCCATCTGATCGATGTCCCCCTCCCGGACCAAAAAGCCCGTTTTTTCATGGAGCACCGCATCGGGGATTCCCCCGTGAAAGGTGCTGACCACGGCAAGTCCCGACGCACAGGCTTCCATAATGCCCACGGGGGTGCCTTCCATGTCCCCGTTGGCCGCCGTTACGGAATGCTGCACAAAGGCAAGGGCCGTTTTCATCAGCTTGGAAATTTCCGAATGCTCCAGCCTTCCTGTGAAACTTACGGCTTCTTCCAGGCCGAGCTCGCTGGCCAGCGCCTCCATCTGGGGAATGGGCCCAGCCCTGTGGCCAGCCAGGGTAATTGTAGCGTCGGGGAATTTCTGGTGTACCTGGTAAAACGCCCGAAGGGTATTCAGGGGGGCTTTCTTGGGGGTGAACCTCCCGACGGCGAGGAAGTGCCTTGATTCCGGCTTTTCCATAGAGGGTTTGAACTTAGAGGTATTCACGCCGCTGGGGATGATGTGTATCTTTTCGGGATCGGCCCCGAGGTTTATCAGCTGTGTTTGGATCCCGCTCGAGACCGCTACTAGGAAGGGGGCATATTCGAAGAGTTTTTCATATTTCCCGGAGTATTGGGCGAGGAGTTTGCGGTCCGTCGCGTCATGCCCCCTGAAAACAGGGATCAGCGGAATGTCAAGGGCCTTGCAGGGGGGCATCATATGCACGGCCGAAATGCCGTAATTGGCAATGACCACGTCGATGGCCCGATTTCTGAGGAATTTTTTGACGCCGTAGTCGCTGAAGTAGTTGTTGCGCCCGGCAATCGTTTTGAGTGCTTTGTGCGCAAGCCAGTATCCCCTTGGGCTCAAAAGCGATCCGTCCTCTGCCCTTTCCGGGTACCGGCCGCTGTGGATCGTAACTACGTTGGCAAGGCGGCCAAGGCCTTCGATCTGGTCCCGTATAAAGGTTTCGGAATAGGCGAATCGCTGGGACCGTGTTATGCAAAGGTTCATTCGGTTGCTTTTTTGGGGCAGGTGCGGATCACAACCGGAAAGTACATTCTTTTTTTTGATTTTTCAGGCTAGCAGGGGACGGAAGCTGCCAAAAACACATGCGGCTTTTGGCAATCCGCCGGGCAGGTACGCTTTGCAGAAGGTTTAACGGACCGGCTCAAAAAGGATGCAGACAGGGGAGGGGGCTTCAATCTGGCTGGCATAGGTGAGCAGGCCTGTAGATGCGTTCCTGCTGAAGGACACAAGGTTGTTCGTGTTTTGGTTGGCGACGAGCAGGAATTTCCCGCCGGGGGACAGGCTGAAGTTACGTGGGCCCCCGCCCCTAGTGGCTTCGAGGCCCAGGAGCTGAAGTGCGCCCGTTACCGGGTCAACCGAATACACGGCGATGCTGTCATGCCCCCGGTTGGAGGCGTAAAGGAATTTTCCGTCTGCGGAGATATGGATGTCTGCGCATGTATTTTCCCGGTCAAAATCCTCCGGAAGCGTCGAAATGGTCTGCGCAGTCCGCATCGCGCCGGTTTCGGGATCTTTTTTCAGGAGGGAAACCGAAGAGGAAAGTTCATTGATCACATAGAGCCATTGGGATGTGGGGTGGAGGGCCAGGTGCCGTGGCCCGGCGCCTGGTGGAAGGGAAAAAGTCCTTGGTTCCCGGGATACGAACTTGCCGGTATCCGTATCGATTTCGGAAAACCACAATTGATTCGTCCCCAGGTCCACGGAAATCACACTGCCATCCTCCGCAAACCAGCCCGAATGGGCGTGTGGGGCTTCCTGCCTGGGGTGCGCGCCCTTTCCCTCGTGCTGCTGGACATCGAGCAGGTCTGAAAGCCTGCCGTCCTCCCGGACCCTCAGCAGGCCCATGTTGCCCCCGCTGTAATTGGCCACAACCACATAGCCTGCCCCGTTTGCCACCACATGGCAGGGGTGTGCCCCGCCCGAGGGTTTTCGGTCCAGAAGCAGGAGGGTGTCATTCCCTGTATCAAAGGAACTCACATACCCGGTTTGCCCGGCATCGCTGACTTCATTCACGGCCAGCAGGTATTGGCCGTCCGGGGAAAAGGCGAGGAAGGAGGGATTCTCGGTCCGCACCATCAGCCCGGCCGCCCGCAGGGAACCATCCCCGCTGAGGACGTATCTATAGATGCCCTCGCTCTCCCCGTCCGTATAGGTGCCCAGGTAAAAGGGCATTTCCACCGCAGGTTCCTCTTCCAAAGCCCCATCTTTAGTGGTATCCGGGGTGGGGCCTTTGCAATTCACGTTGAGGATGAGAACAGTGCACAGGGCAGGAATAAGTCGCGGCATGGATACAGGGTTTCGGGAGGGTCAGTTCTTCCAAACAAGGCCCACGTTGACCGAGAAGAAAGGCAGGCTGGGGACATCGCTCCCGGAGGCCACATACTGGTAGCGCACCGCGGCCCGAAGCCCCACGCTGTAGCCAAACTGGTAGTCGAGCCCGAGTTCGGGCCGCAACCCGAACTGCCAGGCGGTGTTCTCATCGGCGAACAAGCCGATGTCCTGCTCAAAGCGGTTGTAGACAAGCCCGATTCCGAGGGAGGCATAGGGTTCCAGCTTGTCCGAGCCGCTGAAGTAATAGGTACCCGTTGCCAGGAAGGGAAAGCTGTTCAGGTAATTGTACTGGAAGCCGGAAACAGTTTCCGTCCCGTTGGTCTCTGTTACATATCCCACATTTTCGCTGAATACCTGCCATCCGGTGCTGAAGCCGACCCCGATATTTTCCCTGACCAGGTAGGAATAATCGATCCCTACCCCCCTCCAGCTGGGGGAATCAAAATAATCGGAGGTCTCCCCCGTGGGGAATGCCACGCTGTAGGTGAGGGCGAATTTGGACTGAGCCATGGCAGCTACGGAGGCCATGAGCACCAGGGAAGCGGTTATTATATATCTTTTCATGAGCGTATTCTTTTGAAATTAATCAAAGGGAGGTTGGGTGAAGGCCTGGTCCAGGTTCCTGTCAATCCGGCCGATGATATTGGCATCGCTGCCCTGCAGCAGTCCGTTCAGCGTCCCGGTCCAGATGACTGGTACCTCGTTGTTCTGTACCCCGTCGGGATCGGTCATTTGCACCAGCACCGTCCCCGTTTTATAGCCGGTTACATAGCCGGGGTTATATCCTGGGTACCCCCAGCCCCAGCAGGGATAGTACCAGCACCAGTAGCCCGGGTTGTAGAAATAGGCAAAGGTGGTGTCGAAGGCAGAGGCCAGGATGATGCGCTCGGGATCGTCCTCCTCATCCACCTCCGTCCAGCCCAGGGCATTCAGGTTTTGCCGGATATTGCCCAGGATGGCATCCCCGAACTGGTCATCGATAAACTCGGGGGGATCATTAGGCCCGCGGTCATCGTCGATAAGCAGCACGCGGTCCGGGAGGTAGTACGTATACTCGCCGCTAAATTCGTATTCGGTGGAATTATTGGTGTACACGACATCGTACTCCTCCACAAATTTTGGCTGGTCGGGGTAGCAGCAGGAAAAAGC
>CAZUZE010000204.1:0-4813 GCA_964624565.1 uncultured Robiginitalea sp. | reverse complement strand
CGCTTCAGGTAGACGTATTTGAGGCCGTTCTCGGGGTTGTCGATGATCTCAGGCTCAAAACCGGCGGCCCTCATGTCGTCCATGAATTTTTCCATATACTTTGTGCCGCTGTATACATTGGCCACGAGATAGTACCCGTCGTTAACACCGGGCAGGTCGCGGAATTTTCGCTGTTTGACCAGATTCTTTTCACTGGTGTTGTTTGTGGTCCGAACTGTGGTGCGGTCCTGGGCCTGGCCAGTTGAAGCCACGGCAGGGGCCGTAATTGCAGCTTTGGGCGGCACAAGTTTAGAAACGCGCTCTTCTGCTGGGGTTTCGGGTGCTCCTGTGGATCCAGCTGTTTCCCCGGATTGCATGGCAACCGAAGTTTTGTCGTTGTTCAGGAAATAGAGGGACTGGGCTTTTTGCTCCAGGTCCGGCCGGTCGCCCCCGGTTTCCTGACGCACCATACGCATGACGCGTTCAAAACGGTTTTCCAGGTCCCTCTGTCGCGATTGCTCCATAGAGTCCTGCCGAAACATAAGCTCGGCCAGGATGGCATCATTTTCCGCAAGGCGGCGCCGGAGTTCGGCAATTTCCTCATCTTCGGACAGCTCCGGGGCAGGGTCCCCGGACTCTGCACTCACCATACTATCCGTATACTCGGCATCTTCCTCCAGCATTACGCGGTCTTCGGTGAGGTTGGGCGTAATGGAGTAGGCAAACGAAATTTCATGGGTCAGCCCGAAGTTGTCAAAGTTGTTTGTAAGCCCTTTTTCCATCGTGTAACCAATGGAAAGGCGTTGGTTCAGGTTAAACCCGATTCCGGCAGAAGCACCGTAAAAGCTGTCGTATCCGCCCTGCAGCCATCCGATTTTGGGAAGGTCCATGATCAGGTTCCCCCCAAGGACAATTTCGTCCTCCCCTACCCTGCGGACCCGTGCGAGGGGCATCAGGCGACCGCCCTCCAGGACCCCTCTGTTCGTTCCAAACTGATGGGTATATTGCAGGTGCCCGGAAAAGGTTTTTTCGCTGAAACTCGTAATGGATTCACTGGTCTTTAGGTTGTAGTCGATGAGGTTTTCGGCATAGACCCCAAAGTCAAAAGCCCCATAGGAAATATTGAACCCGGGCTGAAAGGTCAGCAGGGAACTGTCCTGGAACCCGCTGAGGAAAGGGTCATCCTCAATCGGGTTGGCCCGGCTTTCGTCAAACCCGCTGTTGTAATAGGAAAGGTTGGCCCCGAAGGTGAAGTTGCTCTTGTCGCTCAGTTTCACACCATAGGCGTAATTGGCCAGGATTCCATAGTTGCTCAGCGTACCCTCTCTCTGGGTATATATGCTCAGGCCAGCGCCCGACCGGTCACCGATACGCCCGCTGTAACTCAAAAAGTAACTCTGGTTGTTGTCATCAAAAGATACCGATTGGTTTCTGTGTAACAGATTGATATAGGACTTGTCTTCCCGGGCCGTTGAAAAGGTAGGGTTGATAAGGAACCTGTTGAATTTCAACAGGTTTTGTGAAGGCACGTCATACACGATGAAGGGGCTGTCTTCCTGGGCGTTCCCGGAAAACGGCACCATCGCTATAAGGGCCAATAAGATTGCCAATCTGTTCTTCATCTCAATCCATCTATCTTATAACTGTTATCGTACCCTGTTTAAGGGTTTTTTCTGCGTTCCTGATCCGGTAATAGAAAATCATGTTCTGGCGGGTAAACGCCGCGGATGAGGCTGGCCAGTTGTTCTGATAATTGTTCACATTCAGGACTTCTTCTCCTTTGTCGTTGTAAATCGTCACAATCACATCCTGTCTTCCCGAGTAATAGTTGGGCAGGATCCATTGTTCGTTGATGCCGTCCCCGTTTACGGAAATGACATTGGGAACCTTGAAGGTGTCCAGGTAGGCAACCGTCAGGTTTCGGATTACCTGGCAATTTCCAATAGAGGCCACCACGGTGTAGTCCCCGGCTTCCGTCAGGGTGATGCTTGCCGAATTCCCGATGGGGTTGTTGTTTGCGTCATACCACAGGTAGCTGTCACCCCCGGATGCCGTTACGGTTTGCGAAGTTCCTTCCGGGAACCGGAGGTCATCTCCCGGGTTCAGGCTGATTAGGTTTTCGTCGAGCGGGCTGAGCAGGATCTCGTTTGAGGTTACCGGGCATCCGCTGCGCTCCAGGATTAGCTGGTACGTTCCGGGCAGGCCAACCTGGATGGAAGGAGCGCCCTGGTTGAGGGCCACGCCATCCCTGTACCAGTCATAGGTTTCCCCTGTAAGGTCCCTCGTTGTGGACAGTGTAACGGGTTCGGAAGGACCGCAGACCGTGAGGTCACTGCTGCTTATTTCAATGATTTCATCAGATCTAAGCAAGACCTCCAGGGAGTTGGAAATAGGCAAATACCCGGAAATACTTCCTTCCAGGGAATAGGTGCCATTTTCTGAAAGGTCTGTGAGGCTAAGGCTCGGGCTTGTTGCGCCGGGGAGTTGTGCCCCGTCTTTGGACCACTGGAAACTCATGGCGCCCAGGACTTCTGACGTAATTATGATGGTGTTTCCCCCGCCGTCAATTGCCCGGATTTGGGAGACTTCAAGCAGGGTGGAAGTGGCACTGCAGGGGGCATAGCCGGACTGATGTGCAATGTCCAGTTCCAGGGACGCAGGTGCCGAAACGGTTGTTGGGGCTGAATCCCTGGAGGTAGAGGCACAACTGCCCGATGTCAGGCTGACACGTGCAAAATAAACCCCGGTTTCCGTGTCGGAGACATTTAATGTTGATGAAGTCGCACCTGGAACGGCTGCTCCATCTCTGTACCACTGGTAGGTTACCCCTGTGGCAGTAGAGGAAACCGAAAGGGTCGAAGTCTGACCGGGCAGGACAACGAGGTTGGCCGGGTTGTCGCGGGACACGCTGAAATTCCCGGCATTGGTTATTGTTATCGGCGCCGAGCGCTCAATGCAGGCTGAAGGGCCAAAGATCTCTACCTGATAGTCTCCTTCAAACCCCGGGATGTTTGCATCCACCAAGAAGCTTGATCCATCGACAATTGGGGCAGAAATCGGATTGCCGTCCTTGAACCAGGTATAGGTCAGTCCCTGCCCGGTGATGTTTGCCTCCAACAAGGCGGTGGCCCCGGCGCACAGGGCGCTGGAGGCGGGAGGGTTGATGGCTACGCCCAGGCTGGTGCCCGAGGTTACGTCGATAAGGTTGGAAAGGGTGTTCCCGGAACCTGAGCAGGCCCCGTAATCTATTTCCACGTTGTACATGCCCCCCTGGGTGACGGTAATGGAAGGCCCGCTTTCAGATAGCGGTGTACCGCTCCTGTACCAATTATACTGATAGGTATTAGCGTTGGGAAGGCCGTAAACCTCTAGTGTTATTGCGTTGCCGTTGCAAACCTGGGCTGTCCCGTCGCCAAAATCAACCTGGCCCTGGGGGCGAATGGTAAGGGCGGTATTCACGTCCAGGTAATACATGGGATAGGCCGGGGATGCAGGACTTGTGCGGGCCGGACTCGTGCTGCGCACCCGCAGGCGGTATCCTTCGCCCCTGGTGTCCTGGGGAATGGCAAACTGGAAGTAAAAGTTAAAAGTTGTGTTTTTGGAACCGTCCCGGGCGAGCTCAACCGGGGAGCTGAAATCACCGGAGGCGTCCGAAAGCTCCAGGATAAATTCGTTTGTCGAACCTACAAGGGGGGGACCCCATGTAAATTCAACCCAGTAGTCGTTAAAGGATGATGAGGCGCAGGCCGCGCTCCAGGTTGTCGATCCGGCGGGCGGAGTCTGGTTGGGGGCCGCCTGGGGGGCATTCAACACCTGGGAATATCCGGTCTGGATTCCCAGCATTCCACACAGTAGGGCCGTGGCTAGAAGTAGAGTTCTTCGCATAAGACTGGTGTTTGTTAGTGTTTTGACTTAATCGTTGCCCTACAAGCGGAAACAGGTACTACCCGGCGAACATTTGATTTTGGCGACTGGCCGAACAGCCCTTATTTTCCGCGGTTTGTTAAACAAATATGGCTTATCAGCGGGCCTTATTGAATTTATTGTTGTCTGGGGGGGTGATTCTGTTGTGAAAGCGAAAGATTTGTATGGATGAACAGATTCCCTTTATCGGTGAACGGCATTTTTCTACCTTTACCGACCTAATTATCGAGTTATGGCTGAAAAGGAGAAGCCCCTGAATTTCATAGAGCACATCATTGAAGAGGACCTCAGGGAGGGATTTCCAAAGGAGCACCTGAGATTCAGGTTCCCGCCGGAGCCCAACGGGTACCTTCACATTGGTCACGCGAGTTCCATTTGCCTCAATTACGGCCTGGGCCTGAAGTACGGGGCCCCTGTAAACCTGAGGTTTGACGACACCAACCCGACCAAGGAGGAACAGGAATATGTGGACGCCATTAAAAGGGATGTGGAATGGATGGGGTTTCAATGGGCCAGCGAATGTTACGCCTCGGATTATTTTCAGCAACTCTACGAGTGGGCTGTGGAATTGATCCGCGCTGGAAAGGCCTATGTGGACAGCCAGACTTCTGAGGAAATCGCCTCCCAGAAAGGCACCCCGACAAAGGCGGGATCAAACAGTCCGTACCGGGACCGCCCGACGCAGGAAAACCTTGAATTATTCCGAAGAATGAAGGAGGGGGAATTTCCTGAAGGGGCCCATGTCCTCCGGGCTAAGATCGACATGGCCTCCCCGAACATGCTGATGCGGGACCCGGTGATGTACCGCATCCTGCATCGCTCCCACCACCGGACAAATACCGATTGGTGTATTTATCCGCTATACGATTGGACGCACGGGGAAAGCGATTATATAGAACAGGTATCCCAC
>CAZUZE010000203.1:0-4818 GCA_964624565.1 uncultured Robiginitalea sp. | reverse complement strand
CCCGAGCACAGGCGTTTTGGAGCGGATCACCGCGCCTCGCTTCAGGGCCTCTGAAGCCAGCAAAAGGATGCTGCGCTCCGGGAGGAGCAGGCCTGCCTCAGGTTCCTCCAGGCGTTCAAAATGCTCCGGGAGTGCGAATTGAGGGTACTTCCCGCGGCAGGCATCCGGGGTGAGCGTGTGCAGGGGAATCCGGTAGGTGTCCGCAGATTCCCGGACCGTCCTCAGGAAGTCACTCCCGGGGGGTCCAAAGTAGGTGAGCCCCGTTTCAAAATAGACCTGTGACCCCGTCTGCGACTCCAGCGTTTTCCAGTTTTCATAGGCCCGTTGAAGCAGGGGGACGTAACCGGTTGCCTCGCCGTATGCCTTTCGGATGATGCGGCTCTGCCCTGAATGCGATCCGAGCTCGTGCGGGATGCCGAACTGCTCCAGCCCCAGCACCCGGCAACCGCGTTTGGCCAGGTGGTAACAGGCCGAAGCCCCCATGCTGCCAACGCCGATTACAATCACGTCGAAGGTGGTGTCCCCGGGCGCCTTCTCCATGCTTTGTTGTAACAGGGCGCGAAGCTCCGGAACCGTCTGGCCCGTCGGCACAGTGCCCATGGTTTTGTTCAGGTATTCCCTTCGATTCATAACAGGCCGGCCACCGGCATTTTAGCTGCCCCCTGTTCCCTTACGGGAAGCTTCCAGGGCTCAACTTAAAGATATCCATATTTTGAATAGTTTCAACTCCGATACTCCAATGGGGCCCGACCCCAATTGTCCACAAGCCTGGGGGGCACCTGCCCCGACAGGACATTTTATTCCCGTTACCCGATGATACCAGAATCCATTTCTGTAAGAATTTACTTTCATCCGCTTAAAGGGGATGCTTCCGAATTAAGTGTTTGAATTTCAATTAGTTTTGCTTACATTGAAAAGTCTAAAATAGCGATGTACGGAATTTTGTAATTCCCTCTATAAGTTGCGCCCATGCTATTCTGGTACGATTTTTATCGCGTAACCCTTTAAACCACTATAGCATGAAAAATCACAGTACACTTATTCGTAAATCCTTTCTGGGGATGGCTTTCGCAGCCCTGCTGTTGCTTTCGTATTCCTGTGTTCCGGATTCGTCTTCCGAAGATGTCAACGGCGATGCAGCCCTTAAAGCCGTAGAGGCAAAAGGTAAAAAGGCAAGGCCCATCAAGGCCCAGCTGAACTTTGATTTTGACTTTGTAAATACGCCTCCGGGCGATATCACACTTTGCACCGGGGGGCTTCCCATACCGCTTTTTCAATCCTTGATCAGCGGCAATGTCTCCCACCTGGGGAAATTACAACCCGGGCAGTCATTTGAAGACCTTACCCGCGAAGGGAGTTTATTGATTCCTGAATCATGTGATTCAACAGGTTTTCCAAATAGCGTAAACTCTATAGAAACAGTTTATAGCGGGGTCTATGTGGCTGCAAATGGAGATGAATTATATACCATAGAGAGGGTCACTATAAGCTTCACCAGTCTCCCGGACACCTCTGTAGGCACTTTTTCGGGCATTGGTGAAGTTATTGGAGGATCGGGAAGATTTGCAGATGCAGAGGGCACCTGGGAATTGATCGGAGGTACCTTTGCCAGCGGTTCGGCCAGTTGGGAAATGGAAGGAGAGATCACATACTAAAATCAAATCCAGGCCATAATTCAAGCCCCGGCCGATAATAGCCGGGGCTTTGTGTTTGCGGCCCTGTCCGTACATGGCATTCAAAATGTTCCCTTGTATCATCACCAGTTAAGAGCTTCCCTTACCTGACGGGACAAACATACTGCGCATGTTTTGCTTCTTCCTCCCAATACGGCCTTAGCCAAAATTCATTGAATAGGCGTGGTAGAGGCCTTCTATTCAGAAAAGATCCTGAAGAATTTCTGCCCAGGTGGGAACTTCGATATGGGCGGATTTCATAAAAATGAAAAAACCTTCTATTGCCAGGGTGTAGGTCAGGGTCAGAAGATCGGCCTGTGCGTCGGCCAACAATGCAACCAGGGGCTCGTATAGATTCGTGCTCAGGCCGTAGATTTTGATCGTGGGCAGCAAGATATGTGAGGCCTTGAAGCACATGGTCCGGGTTGTTTTTGATCATTCATTCAACTAAAAGACTGTTGACTCAGGGGATTATTACACTCTTTGGCAACATTTTAACGCAGCGAAAAGGGATTTAAGAATTTTTTAATTTTTGCCGTGTGATTCCAGCTTAAAATCCGTTCCCGGCCGGGCTCCCCGGGTCTTGCTTGGGCGCTTCTTTCTTTTTTGTACTTTAAACCGGCAATCATCCCGAATTCATGCTTCGTTTTTTCCGCCGGATCCGACAGCAACTCCTCTCCGAAAACTCGTCTGGGTCGGCAAGTCCTGCGGGTAGGTTCAGCAGGTACCTCCTGTATGCGGTTGGGGAAATCCTGCTGGTGGTGATCGGGATTTTGATCGCCCTGCAGGTCAATACCTGGAAAGAAGAACGGGAAATGCACAAAGAGGAAATCCTCCTGCTCAGCAACCTGAAGGCAGACTTTGAGGTCCGCAGGGAAGAATTGCTGGAATTCGACACCTTTTATACCCTGGAAATCGACGCCCTGGGAAAGTTGCTGTCTTTTTTTAATGCTGCGGAACCCCTTCCGGAAGACCCGGTGCTTGACAGCCTGCTCTCCTATTCCACGAATGCCTATACGTTCAACAACAGCTTCCAGTTGCTTGACTTGCTGTTCAATACCGGCCGCATCGACCTGATTGAAAATGAGAAGTTGAAAAACCACTTGCTTAAATGGCCTTTTCTGGTAGAAGAAACCCTGGAAGAACAACGTGCCCTGATGGAAATCGACATCCAGCTGGGGGCTCCCCTATCAGATCAGTTCATAGCACAAAGCGATCTGTCCCGGTTTTTTGCTTTCAGGAACTACGGGTCTCTGGAATATGCTTCCAAAATGCAAAAGGACTATGTCGGATTATTCCAAAGCAAGCCTTATGAAAATTACCTTTACCGGCGATTACAAACCATTCGCATCATGAAATCCGACCGGGCGCGACTGATCACCATCGGAAATGAAATCCTCGCCCTGATAGCCCTTGAATTGAAACGGCTGAAGGCACCTGAATGATATGGAACACCCCTTCCCCTTCCTGTTGAACTGGGCAGGCCCGGCGCCCCAGGACCTGGAGGCCCTTAAAGAAGCGGCCCGGTGGTGCTTCGGCACAACAACCCTCTACCATGGATGACCGGCAGCTGCTGACCAGCGCAGTGGTCCTCGTGCTGGCTACCGTCGCCTTTGTGCTGTGGGTCAGCAGGTCCCGGTCCCGCTGGATCAAAACAGTGCTGGACTGGTTCCCCGCCATTCTTTTTGCCTATGTCTTACCGGCGGCCTTTACGCACCTTGCAGGGTTGGATCTCTCAGGCGTCCCCCTTCACGAGTGGAGCCGCACGTGGATCATTCCCTTTGCCATCCTGACGATCATGAGCGCACTTTCCTTTAAGCAGCTCCGCATCGTCGGGGTGAAACCGCTGGTAGTCTTTGTATCGGGCTCGCTGGTGATCGCCACCCTTCCCGTCGTGCTCGTTTGGTTGTCAGGCTTCCTGGACCCTGCCAATTCCGAACTGTTCCTGGGCCAGGAATACTGGAAGGGGCTCCCGCCGATCGTAGGGGGCTGGATAGGGGGCAGTACAAGCCAGCTGGTGTTGAAGGAGCTGGCGGGCACGCCGGAGCCCCTCTTCCTGTCCATCCTGGTCCTGGACAATATCCTGGTCAATATCTGGACCATCCTGATGTTCCAGTTTATCAAACAGAGCGAACGGATAAACAGGGCCTGGGGGATTGGCGACGAACTTCCTTTGGTGGAGCCCCCCGCGACCGGTTCCGCTGCCAGCCCGGGGCGCATCAACCTGGTTACCCTGGGTTGTATTGCGCTCGTTATGGCCTGCACGTATTTCCTGAAGATGGGGTTCCTTATGAGCATTGTTGTACTCTCCCTGGTCGGGATAACCCTGGGCAATGTGGTGCGGGCCTGGAACCACAAACTGGTGCTGCAACTGGCCGGGTTCTCCATTGTGCTCATAATGGCGATCCTGGGCCTGAAGCTGGACTTTGCGAAACTGTCCCTGCCCATGAGCCTCGTGGTCCTGGTGGTGATCTGGCTGCTCCTGCATTTTGGATTCATGCTCCTGACCGCCCGCCTGCTCAGGACAAATATCGCCTGGGCAGCCATAGGGAGCATGGCGAACCTCGGAGGGATTTCAACAGCCCCGGCCGTTACCTCCGCCTATAAGAAAGAGCTCATGCCCCATGCCATTATCCTGGCGATCCTGAGCATGGTAACCGGCACGGGGTGGGGAATGCTGACCATCTACCTGTTCGGGTTGCTCTGAGGGCCTGGAGGGGTCCGGCAGCCGGGCTTTTTATGCGGATGTAGGCATCGATGCAGACCACATCACGCCCGCGGGGCGTTAAGTTGTCCCCTCAGGCCGGCACGCTTGCCAACACCTGAAGCCCCGGATTATGCCCTGGCGCGTTCCCTAAAACCCCTTGCAGCGGTTTGCCGGACGAAATTGACCAGAAAAATTGCGTCCTCCTGTATGCTTTCCTTAATTTAGTAGGGACAACATCCCAGATCCCCTGGACCTATGAAATCTTTCCCGATTGTTTTTGCGCTTTGCCTCTTCGGCAGTATCACGGCCCAGGACCCGTTGTATACCCGCACTGGGGACCCTGCAGAGAACCAGGGGCGCTTTCGCACCCTCGAAATCAGGGGGCATTCAGGCGGGCATATGTACGGGGGGGAGACCCTGACCTCCAAACTGGAGTCG
>CAZUZE010000202.1:0-4827 GCA_964624565.1 uncultured Robiginitalea sp. | reverse complement strand
ATGCCCACGGGGACCACACACGGGTCCCCGTACCCCTATGACACCCATGTCCCTTTGATTTTCTTTGGCAAGGGCGTGCGAAAGGGCCACATTTCCAGGCCGACCTATATCCGCGATATTGCGCCTACCCTTTCGGTAATGCTTGGGATTGCCTTTCCCAATGGCGCCACGGGAACCCCGATTGGGGAGGTATTAGAATAGGCGACTGCGCATTTGCCTCCAGCGCCAGGAGCGGGCAAACCGGGCTTCCTCTGTGGTAAGCATCCTGGAGTCCCGGGCCATGAAGGCTTGAAAATAAGCCTTCATGGCGTGCAAGGGCAGGGAAGGGTCCCGCCTTTTCACCCCCATTTTACCTGCTGCGATCAGGCTGAGGAGCCAGCCGTAATTCAGGTGGTACAGGGCTTTTCCCTGAAAGCGGGCATTTCGGGCCGAATACCCGGCCCCGGTCGGGCGGAGGTGCTTGACTTTAAGGGTGGGGAGGGTGGCCACCTCAAACCCGTGATACCTGGCGAGCAGCGTGTCGGCAGTATCCCATCCTATAGAGGGGCGCAACCCGCCAATGGCCTGGAAGCAGGCCCTGGAGTAAAACTTGACCGGGCCCCGGACATGGCCGGGCCTGGATATTGCCTCATACACCCATTCGCCCTCCCGCTCGATGTACAGCAATCCGGAACAAAGCCCAACTTTCGGGTTCCGGCCAAAAGCTGTGAGGACTTCTTCAAAATACGTCGGGGGCAGGATAATGTCGGCGTCGAATTTCCCGATGTAATCAAAGCCTTCCCAGTCGGCTCCAAGTCCAAACGAAAAGGCCTTCACTACTTTCTCGCCGGGAAGGTGCTCCCCGGAGGACTGGCGCTCCATCAGCCTGACCCAGGGATGCGTTTTGGCAAACTCCGCCACGAGGGAGGCGGTCCCGTCTGTGCTGTTGTCATCCACGACCCGGAGCTCCTCCGGGATCCGGGTCTGGTCCGCAAAGGACTGCAGGCAGGAAAGGATATTCGGGGCCTCGTTATGGGCAGGCATCACGATGAGAATCCGGGCCATTTCCTGTGTTTAGATTTTTTAAGCCTTGTAGCGGGGACGGTATCCCTTTACCGGGCCCGCTCCGCGTAAATCAGGTAATATCTGGGCGTAAAGCGCCTGAGCAGGGGCCGTATCCCGAACTTGTTTACCGGGTGTGCCCATTGCAGGCGATCCCGGACCTCCCAGCCCGCCTTTTCCAGCAACCAGTCGAACTGCCAGGCCTCAAATTCGTGGTAATGCCGGTCCCAGGGGTCCGTTTTGGAGCGGTAAGCGGCCGCAAACCAGAGCCTTAAGGGGATACTCGCCAGCAGTTTCTCCGAGGGCACTTCCTTCAGGAGTGTAAAAGGGGATACCAGGTGTTCGAGGATCTCAAAAGCCGTGACCACGGAAGCATCTGTTTTCCGGACCGCCCCCAGTTCGAGGTCAAGGTCCTCCCCTCCGGTATTTTCCACTTTATACCCCTCAGAGGCCATGATCTCCGAAAATGGATTGGGGACCCCCAAATCCAGTATTTTCTCTTCTGTAGAAACGTGTTTCTTGAGGAATTCCAGGGTGTTCCGGTAGCGCTTCTCAGGGTAGTGGGCGTACATTGCTCAAAAGTTAAAAAGGCCTGTTCTCACAGGCCTTTGGATTAGTGTTCCATTTCAGCATAGGCCTCGATGGGCTCACAACTGCATATCAGGTTTCGGTCCCCGTAGGCGTCATCCACCCTTCGGACCGAAGGCCAGAATTTGTTTTCGCCCACATAAGGCAGCGGAAAGGCAGCCTCCTTCCGGCTGTAGGGGTATGCCCATGTGTCAGAGGTCACCATCTCCAGCGTATGTGGCGCATTTTTGAGCAGCGGGTTCGGGTGCTGCTCTTCGGAGACCTCGATCTCTTTCCGTATGGACAGCAGGGCGTCGCAGAAACGGTCCAGCTCTTCGAGGCTTTCACTCTCAGTGGGCTCGATCATCATGGTGCCGGCCACCGGAAAGGAAACCGTGGGGGAGTGAAACCCGTAATCCATCAGCCGCTTGGCGATATCTGTAACTTCCACCCCGTGTTTCTTGAAGGGGCGGCAGTCGATGATCATCTCGTGGGCAGCCCGTCCTTTTTCCCCCGTATAGAGGATGGGATAGGCCCCTTTGAGCCGTTCCTTGATGTAATTCGCATTCAGGATGGCGATGCGGGTGGCGTCCGTAAGGCCCTGGGCCCCGAGCATCCGGATATACCCATAGGAGATCAGGCAAACCAGGGCACTGCCCCAGGGTGCCGCGGAAATCGCGGGAATGGCCTCGTCCCCCCCGGTGGGGATCACCGGGTTGCCTGGCAAAAACGGTGCCAGCTGGGGGGCCACACAAATCGGACCGACCCCGGGGCCACCGCCCCCGTGGGGGATCGCAAAGGTTTTATGGAGGTTCAGGTGGCAGACGTCTGCCCCGATGATGGCCGGATTGGTCAGGCCTACCTGGGCATTCATATTGGCCCCGTCCATATAGACCTGCCCCCCGTGGGCGTGGATCAGGGCAGTAACTTCACGTATCGCAGATTCGAAAACCCCGTGGGTGGACGGATAGGTCACCATAAGGGCTGCCAGGTTTTCGCTGTGTGCCTCCACTTTTTCCTTAAGGTCGGCCACGTCGATGTTTCCCTTCTCGTCCGTCTTTGTCACCACTACCTTCATTCCGGCCATTACGGCAGAAGCCGGGTTTGTCCCATGGGCCGAGGCGGGGATGATACAGATGTCCCTGTGCCCTTCGCCCCGTGACTCGTGATAGGCCCGGATGAGCATCAACCCGGAGTACTCTCCCTGTGCCCCTGAATTCGGTTGCAGGGAGGTGGCGGCAAATCCCGTGATCTCCGTGAGGTAGCCTTCGAGGTTGCGGAGCATCCGGTGGTACCCCCCGGCCTGTGCGACAGGGACAAAGGGGTGTATGTTGCTCCACTCAGGCATGCTCAGGGGGAGCATTTCCGTGGCGGCATTCAGTTTCATGGTGCAGGAACCGAGCGAAATCATCGAATGGTTCAGGGCGAGGTCCTTTCGCTCGAGCTTTTTGAGGTACCGCATCAACTCGGTCTCGGAGTGGTAGCGGTTGAATACCTCCTGCTCCATATAGCCGGAACTGCGTTGCAGCCCTTCGGGCAGGGCCGAGTGCGTGCTCCAGTCCCCGATGGGGGCCCCGCTCCTGTTGAGGGCCGTTTCAAAAACCTGTACGATTTCCTTCAAATCCGAAAGCCGTGTGGTTTCATTCAGGGAGATCAGCAGTTCCCCCTCGTTTTTGTAATAGAAATTGATACCCGCTTTTTCGGCAACAGGGCGGATTTTGGCAACCGGAACTTCCAGGCTCAGGGTGTCGAAAAACCGATCGTGCTTTGGTTTGATACCCATGCTTCTGAGGCTTTCTGCGAGGGTGACGGCCGATGCGTGGATGCGGCGGGCGATGGCCCTGAGCCCTTCGGGCCCGTGATAGACCCCATAGGCACCTGCCATCACGGCCAGCAGCACCTGGGCGGTACAGATGTTTGAAGTGGCTTTATCCCGCTTGATATGTTGTTCCCGGGTCTGCAGCGCCATACGCATGGCGGGCCTGCCGTCCATGTCCTTGCTGATCCCGATGATCCGCCCGGGGATATTGCGTTTGTAATCCTCCCGGGTGGCAAAATAAGCGGCATGGGGTCCTCCGTAACCGAGGGGGATCCCGAACCGCTGCGTGGTGCCCACCACCACGTCGGCCCCGATTTCCCCTGGCGGGATGAGCAGGCAAAGGCTCATCAGGTCGGCTGCCACGGCTACCTTCATGTCAAGGGCATGGGCTTTTTCGATAAACCCGCGCTGGTCTGCAATGGCCCCGTCCGCCCCCGGGTACTGGAGCAGGGCGCCAAAATAGGACGCATCCAGTTTGGCTGCCTGTGGATCCCCGGTCACGAGTTCGATGCCCAGGGGGGCCGAACGTGTCTGGAGCAGGGCCAGGTTCTGGGGCAGGACATTCTGGTCGACAAAAAACCGGACGGCTTCCGCTTTTTTCTGGTCCCGGGTCCTAAGGTCATAGAGCATCGTCATCGCCTCGGCGGCCGCTGTGCTTTCATCGAGGAGGGAAGCATTGGCCAGGTCCATGCCGGTCAGATCGCTCACCATGGTCTGGAAATTGATCAGGGCCTCGAGCCTCCCCTGGGCAATTTCAGCCTGGTAGGGGGTGTAGGCGGTATACCAGCCCGGGTTCTCGAGAATATTCCGCTTGATCACCGAAGGGGTGATGCACGGGTGGTACCCGAGGCCGATGTAGGTTTTGAAAATCTTATTTTCAGAGGCCAGCTCCCGGATGTGCTCCAGAAACTCGAATTCGGTAAGGGGCGGATCCAGGTTCATGGGGGTCCTGAGCCGAATATCATCCGGGACGGTTTCGTCTATGAGCGCATCGAGGCTTTGGGCTCCGATGGTATCGAGCATGTAAGGGAGGTCCCGGGTCCGGATGCCTAGATGGCGGGAGGCAAACTGGTCTGTTGTCATAGCAATTTTGGTTGCGCTTTTTGAAACCACAAAATTAACTATTATTCTTGGATTCCTTTTGCAATTTAAACCCTTCCGGCCCTGAAACTTTTTAACGGATCCCGGGGCTTATTAACACTTTGGCTACCTTTGCGGGGTGGGCTTTTTCCGTTACGTGTTTCGGTGGTATATCAGGGCGAGCATACACGTCTCCCTCTGCCTTCTCGCCCTTGTGGGGTTCACACTCCGGGTCTTCAATACAGGTGTGCACGAGGGGTACTGCGCCGCCCTTTTTTTTGGCAGCATAGCCGGGTACAATACCCTGAAATTCGGGCTGC
>CAZUZE010000201.1:0-4870 GCA_964624565.1 uncultured Robiginitalea sp. | reverse complement strand
CTCTGCGCCTTCGACACTTTGTTCCGGCTTCAAATCCGCCGCTGCCGGGGCCACATTGTCGATAAAACCCATCAACCGGCCACTTCCCATATCCTGCAGGGCGGACACGCAAAAAACAGGAAACAATTCGTGGTTCAGCATCCCGGCCCGGATCCCCTTTCGCATTTCCACTTCGGAGAGGGTGCCTTTTTCGAAGAAAAGTTCCAGGAGTTCCTCGTCATTCTCGGCCGCTTTTTCAACCAGTTCGTTGTGCAACTGGTCGGCCCGTTCTTTCTGATCCGGGGGAATCGGAAGTTTTTCAGGTTTTCCCCCCTCGGGCCCGAACCTGTACATTTTCATCTTGAGCACATCGATGATGCACTGGGCACCATCCACAACCAGGGGATACTGTACTTTTACGGCGTTGTTGCCCACCAGTCCCTTGATGGAATTGAAGCTCTCCTCGAAATCGGCGTTCATGTGGTCTATCTGGTTGACCACAAAAAGGGTGGGCTTGTTGTACCTGTCGATGTAATTCCAGATGATTTCCGTGCCGACCTCCACCCCGTGCTGGGCATTGATCACCGTCACGATGGTGTCCGCCACGCGGATGGAAGAAAGGATCTCGCCGATGAAGTCATCAAGACCCGGGGTATCGATGATGTTGATTTTGTAATTCCGCCACTCCGTATGCAGGGGGGTGGCAAATACCGAACTCCCCCGCTCCTGCTCGATCTCGTGATAGTCGGAAACCGTTGACTTGTTTTCCACCGTCCCGCGCCGGTTGATAAGGCCGGCCTCGAAGAGCATGGTTTCGGTCAGGGTTGTCTTGCCGCTGTTGTGGGCACCTACAAATACGATGTTTTTGATGTGCTTATCGTCAAATACATTCATGGGTAAAATCAGTTTGGTTCGTGATAGCTGTTACGTGTGCAGCCATAAATATAAGGGCCGCCACGGACCAAAAACATGACATTTCCCCATATTCCCTGATTTCTGCTCACGCGCGATGCGCACGGTGCTTTCGGGAAACGGGACGAAAAGCCTCCCCCTCAGGGATTGCTGTAGGTAACGCGATAAATGGCTCCCCCGTAATCATCCGAAATCAGCATGGAGCCATCTTCCAGCCACAGCAGGTCCACGGGCCGTCCGAAGGCTTCCTGGGAGGCTTCATCCAGCCAGCCGTCGATAAAGGGGGTATAGCTGACGGCCTTGTCGCCATCCAGCCTGACCATGGTGATGCGGTACCCCACCTTGGAGGACCGGTTCCAGGAGCCGTGTTCTGCGATAAACGCCTGTCCCCTGTACTGTTCAGGGAACATCCCGCCTGTATAGAATTTAACGCCGAGGGGGGCTACATGGGCCCCGAGGTTCTGGACAGGGGGCACAAAATCGGAACAGGGCCGCTGATCCCCGTACTCTGGGTCGGGGATCGTACCCCCATGGCAGAATGGATACCCGAAATGCTGGCCGGCCTCACTCACCCTGTTGAGCTCACAGGGCGGGACGTCATCCCCCATCATGTCCCGTCCGTTGTCTGTAAACCAAAGCTCCCCGGTCTCCGGGTGCCAGGTAAACCCAACCGTATTGCGGACCCCGTTGGCATACACCTCCCGGTTGCTGCCGTCCGGGTCCATGCGCGTGATGGATGCATACCGCTTGTCCACTTGTGCGGAATCGCAAATATTGCAGGGGGCTCCCACCGGCACATACAATTTGTCATCAGGCCCGAAGGCGATGTACTTCCACCCGTGGTGGCCTTCCGTGGGGTAATCCTCATAAACTACCTCCGGTTTCGGAAGGTCCTCCAGGTTCTCTTCGATATTGCGATACCGGAGCAAACGGTTGATCTCCGCGACGTAAAGGTCGCCATTGCGGAAGGCGATGCCATTCGGGACGACCAGGGTGGTATCGAGGACCAGGGTACGGTCGGCTTTAAAATCCCCGTCCAGATCCTGCAGGGCGTAGAGTTTATTGGCCTTTCGGGTCCCGACGAACAGGGTACCCTTATCCCCCATGGCCATGGAGCGGGCATCGGTTACCCCTTCTGCAAAGGTCGCGATCTGAAAGCCCTCCGGGAGGTTAAGCCGCTCCAGCGGCAGGCCGCTTACCGACGGGGCACCAGCCCCTGAGGCTGCAGTTTTTTCAGCCTCATCAGCCGGCCCGTCCGGTTTGGGGGCATTCGATTCCTTACAGGAGAAAATAGCGAGGGATGCAAGGCCAAGGGCCAGGAACTTCAGTTTTAACCCATTCTGTTTCATAGGGATGGTCTTGTTTTCGTTTCAAACTTACTAATAGTGTACAAATTTTGGCTGGTTTCGCGCCTAATTTACTTTTATCCGTAAGGCAGCTGTTGCCCATTCTTCAAACGGGCTGCAGGCCCCCCGGTTAAAAATCCAGGACGATGCCCAGGCTCGGGATGAGTTGCCCTTCGCCGGGGGGGATTTCCACCAGGCTACGGGGCTCTGTGATAGCGCCGGAACTATCCCGGTTTAAACCGTATTCCGGGGGACTGGGGATATCCTGGGCCAGCACGTTCTGGATTTCGAAGAATACATCAAAGGCAAAATTCCGGAAGTTCCACTTTTTATCCAGGCGGATATCCAGCTGGCTGAACACCTCGAGCTTTTCCTCCCCCAGGCGGGAATAGTCCAGGACAATTTCAGGGTAACTGGCCAGGGTAGCCTCCAGGTCCGTGGGGACAAAGGGGGTCTGTCCGGCAAACCGGTACCGGGCGCTGAACTCCCAGTTGCGGGCGAACTTATAGCCCCCCACAAATGAAATCAGGTGCCGGCTGTCCCATACCGAGGGCAGGAAAAGCCCGGGGTCAAAACCGGTAAATTCGCTGTAAAACCAGGTGTAGGATAGGATCCCGTAAAAATTATTGGTCAGCTTCTGCTGGAAGAGGAATTCGGCCCCGTAGCTCCTCCCCTTCCCAACCGTCTCGATGGGTTCACTTCCCAGGACTTCAAACCCCCCGCCCTTGTTCGCCAGGGAAACGGCGTCCCGCACGGAGACCGGATAATCGCCGTAGCGCTTGTAAAAACCTTCCAGGGAGATGCTGGAAGATGGTGTGAAATAGTGTTGCAGCCCGAGGACAATATGGTCGCTGCGCGTATAATCGACGTCCCGGTTGATCAGTTCCCCATCGTTGTTGCGAAAACCGAGGATGGTATAGGGCGGGATCTTGTAATACCGGCCCGCCGAGGCATTCAGCCTCCAGTCCGGGGCAAACTCAAAGGAGGCTGAAACCCGGGGCGAAAAGGTGCTGAGAAGACTTTCATTTTGGGTAAAGCTGTCGTCATCCATCCGAAACCCGAGGGAAACATCGAGGGTCTGTTCAAAAAACGACCGCGTCAGGTTGGCGAAAAGGCCGTATTTCGTAAAATCGATCCCGGTACTAAACACGGCATTGTTGACCCTGTCTACCGTGTTGTTGCGGTAGGCCGAATACTGGACGTTTGCCCCCGAGCTTACTTTCCAGTCCCCGTAAAAGCGGGTAAGTTCATACCGGAGTTTTGTTTCCGATTCGGTGGCATCGTTGTTGAACAATACCCCGGTTTCATTTACCGGGTCCTGGTATCGCGTAAAATCATTGGCCAGAAGGTTATTGCTCAGGGTTGTCCGCATAAATCCCCTGCCACTCTTAAAGCGGTTCTGCCAACTGATCCCTATGGCATTGGTCCGCTGCTTGATAAAAGGCGCCTGGTCGAGCTGGGCCTGTTGTTCCGGGTCAAAGTCATCGGGAGGGTTTACCGAAAAATCGTCGATGGAACCCAGGCCGATCAGGCTGATGGTGTTGTAGGCATCCAACTCGTGGTTCACCTTAAACTGATAATCCCAGTAATCCGGCCTGAAAGGCAGGCCGATGACCTGGAAGAGGAACTGGAGGTAACTCCTCCGCACGGAGGCGAGAAACGTCGTTTTAGAGCTTTCCCTGCCCTTTTTGAATAAAGGCCCTTCCAGGGTTAGGGCGGCTTCGCTGGCGCTTACCCGGAAATTTCCCGCGAAGTTCCGGCCATTCCCCTGGCGCTGCTCAAACTGGAGTACCCCTGAAAGCGGGTTGTCGTACCGGGCATTAAAGGCAGAGGTGGAAAGGGTGACATTTTCTATAAAAGAGACATTGACCATCCCAACCGGCCCCCCTGCACTTCCCTGGGTGCTGAAGTGGTTGATGTTCGGGATTTCCATCCCGTCCAGATAGTATACCGTTTCATTCGGGGCCCCGCCCCGGATGATGAGGTCATTGCGGAACCCGCCAATAGAGGGGGATACCCCTGGCAGGGTCTGGGCGACCTGCACTACATCGTTGTTGCTCCCGGGATAGGTGGCGATCTCCACCGCAGAGAGCGTCTGGGTGGAAAGCGGCGTTTCCCTGGGGCGGCTGATGACATTTTCATTGGAAACCACGACCTCCTGGAGCTGCTCCGAAGCGGGCTGCAAAACGAAGTTGTAAGCCGGGGTCCCCTTGGAACGGACAATGACGTTGTATCTGGTCTGGGATTCAAACCCCAGATAGCTTACCACAAGGTTATAGGAACCCGGTGGGACATTGCGTAGTTCATAGTACCCTTCAAAATCGGTCTGGGCCCCCAGTTCTGTGCCCTCGAGGTACACGGACGCCCCGATCAGGGGCTCGCCCACCTCGTCCACCACTGAACCGTAAACCGAGGTGGTGACCTGGGAATAAAGCGGTGTCCCCACCCCGAACAAAACTCCGATAAGGAACAAATACAGTTTCCTGAACATTCCGGTGTTTATTCTTTACTATAAATGAGTAGACAAAGAAACTTGAAAATCGGCTAAGCCTTTTTAAAATGGTGTTAAAATGGCCAGGGGCACAGCCTGTCATGTTCAGGGGCGGGCAGCCAGGGGCGATCGAGGCAACAGT
>CAZUZE010000200.1:0-4888 GCA_964624565.1 uncultured Robiginitalea sp. | reverse complement strand
GATCGACCTGGCCCTTACGGAATCGAACCCCGTCCGATGCCCCGATCCGGTTCTGGCCGCAGAAATGGAAAGGCATATTCGGGAAGTGCGCAAGGCAGGGGACACCATTGGCGGGGTGGTCACCTGTGTTATCCGGAACATACCCCCGGGACTGGGGGAGCCCGTTTTTGACAAGCTCCACGCCCGGCTGGGGCAGGCCATGCTCTCCATCAATGCCGTCAAGGGGTTCGAATACGGCAGTGGCTTTGAGGGGGTGCGCCTCAGGGGAAGCGAGCACAACGACGCCTTTGATCCGGACGGTACCACCCGCACGAACCACAGCGGGGGCATCCAGGGGGGGATCAGCAACGGCATGGATATTTACTTCCGCGTTGCCTTCAAGCCCGTGGCCACACTGCTCCAGGAGTATGAGACGATTGACAGGGAGGGGAACCCCGTCACGCTCAAGGGAAAAGGCCGTCACGATCCCTGCGTGGTCCCGCGGGCCGTGCCCATCGTGGAAGCCATGGCAGCCCTGGTAATGGCTGATTTCTACCTGCTCGGGCGGCTCTCCAAAATTTAAGGCTGCCCGCCGGTTCTCCCTAAAAATAGTATCTTACCCTTCTAAACCACATCCGCTTTATGAAGAAACTCGAACTGCACTGGCAGATCCTGATTGGCATGGTACTCGGCATCCTCTTTGGGTTCGCGATGACCTATCCGGAATGGGGGTCCAAATTTGTCCAGGACTGGATCAGTCCGGCAGGGACGATTTTCGTGAAGCTGTTGAAACTCATTGCCATCCCGCTTATCCTGGCTTCCCTGGTCAAGGGGATTTCCGACCTGCAGGATATCAGCAAGTTCAAAAACATCGGACTTCGCACCGTGGCCATTTATGTCCTGACCACCGTAATCGCGATTACCATTGGACTGATTCTGGTAAACCTCCTCAAACCCGGGGATGGGATTTCGGAAGAAACCATCGCCCAGCTTACCGAAACCTATGCCTCGGATTCCGGGGTAACTTCCAAACTGGAGGAGGCGAGCCGGCAAAAGGAGAGCGGTCCGCTGCAGTTTCTCGTCGACATGGTGCCCGACAACGCGTTCCGGGCCGTAAGCGACAACAGCCTGATGCTGCAGGTTATCTTCTTCACCATTTTCCTTGGGATCTCCATGCTGCTGATAGGCGAAAAAGCCGCGCGTCCCCTGAAGGAATTCTTTGACTCCCTCAATGAGGTGGTCCTGAAGATGGTCGACCTGATCATGCTTACCGCCCCCTTTGCCGTTTTTGCCCTCCTGGCCAACGTGGTGGTCACCTCGGGAGACCCCGACCTGCTCTACGCGCTCTTGAAATACAGTGGGGTAGTGGTCCTCGGGTTGGTGCTGATGATCGTATTCTACAGCATCGTGGTATCGGTCTTCACACGCTACAACCCCCTTACCTTCCTAAAGGAGATCAGCCCGGCGCAACTCCTGGCGTTTTCCACGAGTTCAAGTGCGGCCACCCTTCCGGTGACCATGGAACGGGTAGAGGAACATATAGGGGTTCACAAAGAGGTTTCGAGTTTTGTACTGCCGGTCGGTGCGACCATAAACATGGACGGGACGAGCCTCTACCAGGGGGTCGCCGCGGTGTTTATCTCCCAGGCCCTCGGCTTTGACCTCACCCTCGGGGGACAACTGATCATAATCCTGACGGCCCTGCTGGCCTCCATAGGTTCCGCGGCAGTGCCCGGGGCTGGGATGGTGATGCTGGTAATCGTCCTGGAGTCCATTAATTTCCCCCCCGACAAGCTCGCCATCGGGCTCGCCCTGATATTTGCAGTGGACCGCCCCCTTGACATGCTCCGGACCGTCGTCAATGTCACCGGGGATGCCATGGTAGCTATGCTGGTAGCCAAATCGGTAGGCAAGCTCGGGACGCCCGTTGAAAAGAAATGGAATGACCACCTCGATGAAGTAACGCACAAAGAAGACTGATGAATATTTGTTTTTTGATGTATCCCTGGGAGGATATCGACCCGCTCAATGACACCAGCCTTGCCCTGATCCACGAATGTGTCCGGCGCGGGCACGGGGTGGCCCTTTGCACCCCGGCCAACCTGACGATCCGCAACAGTGTCACCAATGCGTTTTGCACGGTGGTCAACCGCATGGACAAAGTGCCTTCGAACCTCAAGGCGTTCTACAACAAGGCCCGGCTCAGGGAGGAAATGCTGCCCCTTGCGGGTTTCGACGTCCTCTTTATGCGGGCGAACCCGCCCCTGGACCCGTTGATGCTTAATTTCCTGGACAGTGTAAAGGATGACGTGTTTATTATCAATTCCCTCCAGGGGATGCGGGAAGCCAACAACAAGCTCTACACCGCGGCGTTCGGGGACAGCCATTCCAATATCATCCCGGTGACCCATGTTTCAAAAAACAAAAAATACCTTATCCGGCAGATCAGGGAGAGCAAATCGGACAAGATGATCCTCAAGCCCCTGAACGGTTTCGGAGGATCCGGTGTCATCCTCATCGAGAAATCAGCCATGTCCAATATCAATTCGCTGCTGGACTTTTACATCACAAACGGGGATGGGACCTCGAGCTATGTCATCCTGCAGGAGTACATCGAGGGGGCCGACAAGGGGGATATCCGGATCCTGCTCCTCAACGGCGAACCCATAGGGGCGATGAGGCGCATCCCCGGGGCAGAGGACCACCGGTCGAATGTGTCAGCCGGCGGGTCCGTTGCCCGGCACATCCTGACCAAAGAAGAAAAGGCGCTCTGCAAACAAATCGGCCCAAAACTGGTCAATGACGGCCTCTACTTTGTCGGGATTGATGTAATCGGCGGGAAACTCGTGGAAGTCAACGTAATGTCCCCGGGGGGGATCACATATATGAACAAGGTGTACAAAACCAAGATTCAGGCCAAGGTGATCGATTTTATCGAAAGCCGGGTCCTGGACCAGCTGCAGGCCTTTGACCGCAGGTCGAGGCTGCGCAAAGAGGTGGACGATGCATAGGCTGGAACCGGATGAAATGGTCCGGCTGATCCAGGGTGAAGTCCCGTTTGAAGCGGTGGCGGCGGATTACTCCTTCCGGATCAGGGTGGATTCCTATGCCCCCTACATCTGTGCGGCGGTCCACGACGGGCACCAGTTCCGAAAGTCACTTCACGAGATTTGCACCCATAGTGCCTACGAGCGCTGGTATGAGGAAGATCCGGGCACCCTTGCCATGGTGGCTTCCCATCCCATAGTCATATCGGGATCAGACAGCCGTTTTGAGTACGACCTTAACCGGGCTCCCGAAGAATGCGTCTTTGAAGATGCCTGGGGCAAGGCCCTGTGGAAGACCAGGCTTCCCGATTCGGAGCGGAGGCTCAGCCAGGAAAAGCACCGGGCTTTCTACAGGGTGGCGCATGCCCTGGTGGCCCAAATCGAGTCAAAGTACGGGGCGGCCCTGGTCATCGATATGCACAGCTATAACTGGAAGCGATGGGACCGTCCGGTACCTACCTGGAACCTCGGTACGACCCAAATCGATACGGCCCGCTTCGGGGCCCTTGCCGAATCCTGGAGATCACGGCTGGCCGACGTGCAGCTGCCCTATGACATCCCCCCCACGGCGCGAATCAACGACGTTTTCTTCGGGAAGGGGTATTTTCTGAAGTCCATAACAGAGCGATTTGACAATACCCTGGTGCTGGCCACGGAAATTGCAAAAGTCTACTGTGACGAGCTGACAGGGATCGTCTTTCCCGAAGTGGTGCATTCGGTGGCCCGCCAATTAAAAGAATTGATACCTTTGCAGCTCACGGAATTCCAGGATTCTCTATGACTGAAGTGGAAGTGCGCCCCCAGCTCAGGGAGCATTATAAAACCGTTTTTGAGATTGACGCCCATCTGGATCGGCTGGTCCAGCGGATCGAGCTCCTCAGCTATATCAACCCCCTGAATGCCGAGAAGGAAAAGCACCGTTTTTTCGCTTCCAAATACACCCTGGAGCCCGATTTTAAGTATCCAAAGCTCAAATTCGACCCCTACAAGCTCCACAGGCTCTTCTTTTCACACCGGATCGACAGGATTGACGATGAGCTGATCCGCAACCTATACAAGGAGGTGATCTATTTCTATTCCAATATGGTGCAGTGCATCGAGACCATCGGGAGCGGGAAGGATTTTTATTACAATTCCCTCCGTGTATACGGGACGCCCACGGACCGGGATGTGGAGAACGCCAGGTTCATACTCCATTTCGATGCCGAGCCAGGGGGGCAATCCATGGAAAAGATCCACAATCCGGAACAGGCACGGGACTACTTCAGGGATTTTGCAAAGCCTTATGCGTTCCCCCTCAACATCCGGCTGACGACCCATATATCGGCGGATGCCATGGTGAGCAACAGCACGCGCAGCCTGCTTCTCAAACGCAATACGCGCTTCAGCGACAACCAGCTTCTCACCCTGGCACACCATGAGATCGGGGTTCACCTGGTGACCACCTTTAACGGGCTGATGCAGCCGCTGCGCATTTTTTCCAACGGATTCCCCAACAACGTGGAGACACAGGAAGGCCTGGCCGTCTTTAGCGAATACATGGGTGGCGCCCTTACCGTTAAGAGGTTAAAAGAATTGGCTTACAGGGTTTTGGCAACCCACACTTTAAGTAAAGGTTACACATTTTCTGATACCTTCGACCTCATTCACAACCAGTACAAACTCAACCGGGAAGCCGCCTTTAACATTACCCTTAGGGCACACCGTGGGGGTGGGTTCACCAAGGACCGGCTCTACCTGAGCGGGCTCCGCAAGATTTACAAGCGCTATCAGAAAAAGCCGACCCTGGCACCCTTGCTGACGGGAAAGGTATCGATGGAATACGAAAGGGAACTAGCGCACCTGCAGCGACTGTGCCTGGG
>CAZUZE010000199.1:3068-4893 GCA_964624565.1 uncultured Robiginitalea sp. | reverse complement strand
GACCGTCTGCTTAGAAGGCAGATGCTCTATCCAGCTGAGCTACGCGACCTTGCCAAATCCTTCGCATCGCCTGGGGCCTCGGGGCCTGCCATCTGCGAAGGCGGGGCAAATATACGATTACGCCCCTATTTGCCATAACAAATAAGGCCGAAATGCCCCGGGGGTGCCATTTAGGGAGCCCCCAAAGCACAAAGAGGTTTCACAGCGAATTCTCAATAATCTCCTCCACCACTTCCGGGTTCAGCAGGGTACTTATATCCCCGAGGTTGGAGGTGTCCTTTGAGGCGATCTTCCGAAGGATGCGCCTCATGATCTTCCCGCTGCGCGTTTTGGGAAGGCCCGGGACGAACTGGATCTTGTCCAGCTTGGCGATGGGCCCGATCTGTTCGGTGATCTGCTGGTTGATCTCCTTGCGGAGGTTGTCCCGGTTCCGGTCCTCCCCTGTCTCCTTCAGGATGACGAAGCCGTATAGGGCATTCCCTTTGATCTCATGGGGAAAACCGACAATGGCGGACTCGGCCACGGCAGGGTGCTCATTGATGGAATCCTCAATCGGGGCGGTCCCGAGGTTGTGGCCCGATACGATGATCACATCGTCCACACGCCCGGTAATGCGGTAGTACCCCACCGCATCGCGCAGGGCGCCATCGCCTGTGAAATACATATTTTCGAAAGCAGAAAAATACGTTTGCCGGTACCGCTCGTGGTCCCCCCAGATGGTCCTCGCCATCGAGGGCCAGGGGAATTTGATGCAGAGCCGTCCGGAGACCTGGTTCCCAGTAAGTTCCTGCCCCTGTTCATCCATCAGGGCGGGCTGCACCCCGATAAAGGGAAGGGTGGCATAGGTGGGCGTGGTCGGGGTGACGAACGGGATCGGGCTGATCATGATCCCCCCGGTTTCCGTCTGCCACCAGGTATCGACGATCGGGCTTTGCTTGCGGCCGACATTGTTGTTGTACCAGTGCCAGGCTTCCTCGTTAATGGGTTCCCCCACGGAGCCAAGGACCTTCAGGGAAGACAGGTCGTGCTTTTCGACAAAGTCCAGGTTTTCCTTCGCCAGGGCGCGTATCGCCGTCGGGGCGGTGTAAAACTGGGTGATGCGGTGCTTTTCCACCACCTGCCAGAACCGGCCAAAATCAGGATAGGAAGGGACCCCTTCACACATCACCGTGGTCGCCCCGTTGGCCAGGGGCCCGTAGACGATGTAGGAATGCCCGGTGATCCACCCGATATCCGCCGTGCACCAGTACACATCATCTTCCCTGTACTGGAAGATGTTCTTGAAAGTATAGGCAGTATAGACCATATAGCCCCCGCAGGTATGTACCATCCCTTTGGGTTTCCCCGTGGAGCCGGAGGTATATAAAATAAACAGGGGGTCCTCGGCCTCCATGATTTCCGGGTCGCAGTCCGCGGAGGCAGCCTCCAGCAGGGGTTCGAGCCAGAGGTCGCGCGTTGGGTGCATGGTGACCGCAGAGCCCGTCCTTTTGACGACCAGTAACTTTTCAATTCCGGGGCACGCCTCCAGGGCGGCGTCCACAATCCCCTTCAGGTCGATGGTCTTGTTCCCCCGGTACGACCCGTCGGAGGTCAGGATCATTTTACAGTCGCAGTCGTTGATTCGCGTGGCAAGGGCGGTTGATGAGAACCCGGCAAAGACCACCGAATGGATGGCCCCGATACGCGCACAGGCCAGCAGGGCAACGGCCAGTTCCGGGATCATGGGCAGGTAGATACACACCCGGTCCCCTCTGGATATCCCCTGCTCCTTCAGGACATTGGCCATGCGGCAGACATCGGCATGGAGTTCCTTGTAGGTGATCTT
>CAZUZE010000199.1:0-3058 GCA_964624565.1 uncultured Robiginitalea sp. | reverse complement strand
GCCATGCGGCACACCTGCTGGTGGAGCTGCCGGTAGGTAATGTGTTGGGACTGTTCCCCCGGGTCATTGGGTTCGAACAACAGGGCGGTCTTATCCCCCCGGGTCGCCAGGTGCCGGTCCAGGCAGTTCTCGGTGATATTCAGGCGGGCCCCTTCAAACCACCGGACCTCGGGCTTTTTGAAATCCCAGCTCAGGACCCGGTCCCATTTTTTGCGCCAGGAGAAATGCTCTTCCGCTATTTCCTCCCAAAAGGCCTCCGGGTTCCGGACAGATTTGCGATACACCTGGAAGTATTCCTCCAGGTGCTTGATATGGTAATTGCTCATGTATCGAATTTCAGTTTGATCCGAAAAATAGAAAGATGGAAACTAAAGGTAGGAAAAGTCTCGAAATTCAGGGGAAAGGCATCGTGCCCCAATCTTCCCGCTCCTGACGCAGATCAGTGCAGGGGCTTTTTGTTGCCCGTACTTTTGGGAAAACACCGAAGATCATGGCACAAGTACTGGATCATAGCACGGACCGCCTTATTTGGGCGCATGGCTTCAGCGAAAGGGAAGTCTTTGCAAGCGCATTGTCTGAACTCAATGAGGTAATGCTTCCGGGCTTTTGCCAGTCGGTTGCCCACTACGACTGCCTGATGCACGTGCACCTGTCCGCTGAAGACGCCTCAGAACTCCTCGAAGCCTTCCTCGCCCGGGTGGTGGCCCTGACGAAATCCCAGAAAGCCCTATTCTGCCATGTCGGTTTCGATGCCTTCGGCAAAACCGGCCTTTCGGCCAACCTGTTTGGCCGGTGGTGCGGAAACCTGGAAAATGACGTACGGGTTATCACCAGCCGGGGCCTGGACGTGGCCTCTTACCGGACTGAAATGCGGGAAGTTGCCATCCTGCTGGATGTACATGAGGCTGAGCACGCATAAAAATTTGCCTTCCCCCTTGAAGCGGGCATAGCAGCTGGTATGCCCCCTATTCCTTTATATCAGGCCCTCAGGTGCTGCCAGGCCAGGGCAGCAGGCCCGAGGACGGCCTCCTCGCTGCTGTAACCAGACGTCAGCACGGCAATCTTTCCTTTATAGGCTGAAAAAAGCCGGGCTTCCATGCTCTTTCGAACAGGGTCCAGCAACAGGTCACCCGCCTGGCTGAGGCCCCCGGAAATCACAAACGCCTGCGGGTCCAGGTGGGCCGCGGTATCCGCCATTTTAAGTCCAAGGATATTCCCTGTGAATTCAAAGGCCTTCCTGGCGATGGGGTCGCCCTGAAGGGCTGCCCTTGAAATCAAAACCCCTTCCAGTTCATCATAGGAATACCCGGAGAGTCCGGAATCGATACCCTCCTCCGCGATGAGTTCCAGTACGGTCCGGCGTATTCCCGTGACCGAAGCATAGGTCTCCAGACATCCTTTCAGGCCGCAGTTGCACTGCCTCCCATCCGGAAACACGTTTATATGTCCTATTTCCCCCGCCATCCCACGGCTTCCGGTCAGCAGCTTCCCATGGCTGACAATGCCGCTGCCCAGGCCGGTGCCCAGGGTGAGGGTGACAAAATGTTCCAGCCCGCGGGCCACCCCAAAATACATTTCCCCCAGGGCTGCAGCATTGGCATCGTTGGTGAGGAAGGCAGGCAGGTTCCAGTTTTCCGTCAGCACCTCCAGCAGCGGGATGCTGCTCCCCCAACGGAAGTTCGGAGGATTTTCCATGCTGCCAGTTAGTTGGCTGGCATTGGGCGCACCAACCCCCATGGCCAGGGGAGCTGCAGCCAGTTCCTTTTTCCAGTCCCGAAAGAGCCCGGCAACCCGCTCGACAAAATCCGAAAAAGGCCCCATGGCCCCTGTTTTGAAAACTTCAGTCCGGTAGATTCGTCCCGTTTCACCGACGAGCCCAACCTTGGTAAGCGTGCCTCCGATATCCAGGGCAAGTACACAGGGTTCAGGGATCGTTTCGGGTGGTTGATCGCTCATTGCAAGTTTGTTTTTTGCCCAGTGTTTAGGCCTACCCTCCGGGAACCAAATTAAGCTCCAGGCCAATCGGGCAGTGGTCCGAACCCATGACCTGGTCGTAAATGGCTACCTCATCGACGCGCCCGTCCAGATCCCGGCTGATGAGGAAGTAGTCGATACGCCAGCCGATATTCCGCTCCCGGGCCTTAAAGCGGTAGCTCCAGTAGGTGTAAGCTTCCTTTTCCGGGTTTCGTTCCCGGTAGATGTCGACAAGGCCCGAGCCCTGAAGGCGGTCCATGCCGTCGATCTCCGTTTGGGTGTAGCCGGCCGTTTTGTTGTAATTGGATTTGTCGTTTTTCAGATCGATGGGCCGGTGGGCCACATTCAAATCGCCGCAAAGCACCACGGGTTTTTGGGCCTGAAGCTTGCCGAGGTAGTCCAAAAAAGCCGCATCCCAGTCCTTGCGGTAGTCCAGGCGCTTGAGCCCCTGCCCGGAATTGGGCACGTAGACATTCACCAGGAAGAATGCTTCAAAATCCGCACATTGGATGCGCCCTTCCGGGAGGAAGGGGTCTTCTTCAGGCCCGGTAGTCACGGAAACAGCTGGCTTCCGCGTGAGGATGGCCGTGCCGGAATAGCCTTTTTTTTCAGCAGGGTTCACATAAAATGTATATCCTGAAAGGGAATTAAGTTCCTCCCTCAGGGTAGGTTCATCGGCCTTGATCTCCTGAAGGCAGAGGATATCGGGGTCCAGTTCTCTTATGATTCCAGTAAAATTTTTGCTCGTGATCGCTCGAATCCCATTGACGTTCCACGATATGATCTTCATAGGGCAGGTCTTTTGAATTCAAAAATAAGGGAAAGAGGGCCATCAAAAAACCGGGAAAGCCAGCTATCCAAAACCTCTCCCCACCGCGACAAAAGGTCCGCCGGTCCTTAACCCTGCCTGCACCGGGCAGTCCAATCCTGGATCTTTATGCGATAGACTACGGGCATATCCTCTGAATCGGATTTGCTCGAGAACTCATGGATAAAATCCGAAGGGTAAATTCCCTGCTTTTCCAGCACCTTTCGAACCCCTTCGCCGAATTGTTTCAGGTGGTACTTGGCGTCGAGCTGGTGC
>CAZUZE010000198.1:3713-4955 GCA_964624565.1 uncultured Robiginitalea sp. | reverse complement strand
CCAAACTGTTAAAATTCGCCATCTTTGTTTCAATGGATCTCGAAAACCATATCGCTCACCTTCTCTACCGGTACCAGTGTGTCGTCGTGCCCGGCTTCGGGGCATTTTTAGGTCAAATAAAGTCCGCTGCCCTGCAAGAAGAAAGCAACACCTTCCTCCCCCCTTTCAAAGAATTGTCGTTTAACGTCCGCCTGGACCGGAACGATGGCCTGCTCGTATCACACATCGCAGGGGCTGAAGGACTTTCCTATGAGGAAACCCTTGAAAAAGTACTCCTGGAGGCCGAGCGATGGAAGGCGAGACTGAAAGATGAAAAAATGCTGGAATTCCCCGAACTGGGGACGTTCCGGATGAATCGGGAAAACCGCATTTCCTTCGAACCCACCACGCGTGTCAATTACCTTATGGCGTCTTTCGGGCTAAGCCCCGTGATCGCGAGCGGGGTCTCGCGGGAAGTGTTGAAGGAAGAAGTTCGCGAACTGGAGGCCCGGATCCCTTTTACCATCACCCCGGAGGAGCGCAAAACCCCCGGTTTGAGGCCTTTCTACAAATATGCGGCTGTCATCCTGCTCGCCGTTTCAACAGCCCTGAGCAGCTATACCCTCTACCAGAACAGCATCAAATCAACGGCCCTTGCCCATGAAGCGGCCCAGAAAGAGGTCTCGAGGAGCATTCAGGAAGCTACTTTTTTTAGTGCCAATCCGGTGGAACTCCCTTCTGTAAACCTCAGTGTCCAAACGAAATCAGAGCGTTCCCACCATGTGATTGCCGGGGCTTACAGGGTGCGTGAAAATGCCGACAAACGCATCGAAGAACTGGTTTCCCGGGGGTACGCCGCACGCTATCTCGGTCAGAACCGGTATGGGTTGTACCAGGTAACCTACGCCAGTTTTGCCGATCCGGACGAAGCCCTCGAATTTCTCAAGGAGATCCGCCTCAAAGAATCCCCGGATGCCTGGCTGCTTTCGGCTGAGTAGTTCCCTCCCCCAATAACTGACTTCTGGAAGTAAGGCGTATCTTTGCCGAAAATTTCCCTATGGAAGCGAAACATCCCCGGGAATCCCGGACCACCATGACCGATCTGGTATTGCCCAGCGAAACCAATCCCCTGAACAACCTGTTTGGCGGTGAATTGCTGGCGCGCATGGACCGGGCGGCCAGTATTACGGCCCGCAGGCACAGCCGAAGGGTTGCGGTAACCGCTTCGGTGAACCACGTCGCCTTCAACCGGGCGATTCCACT
>CAZUZE010000198.1:0-3613 GCA_964624565.1 uncultured Robiginitalea sp. | reverse complement strand
CAGCTCAGCCTGGTACTGGCCGGCAAGATGAAGCCAAACGATGCCACGGAATTAAAGGCGCTTTTCCAGGAGTAACCCTGAATTATTACAACCGGTATATCCATTCTTCGGGATTCAGCCGTGTCGCATCCTGATAGAGGTAAAATTTCAACTGGGTCAATCCGTTGGACTTATTGGTATATATTTTCCCAAGGGCTTCTTTGACCTTAACCTTATCCCCCTTCTTGACATAGAGTTCCGCCAGGTTGTAGTAGGTGCTGATAAAATTTCCGTGTTTGAGCTGCACGCCCTTGTTGCCCCCGGGAACGGCAAGGACGGCGATGACCTCCCCCTCAAAGACGGCCCGCGCGTCTGAACCTTCATCGGCAGCGATAATGACCCCGTTGCTCTGGTGCTTGATGCCCGGGTACACCGCGTCCGCATACACCCCATACCCCTGTTTTTTAACCCCTTTCTCCACGGGCCAGATCAGGCGTCCCTTATTGGCCGAAAAATTATTCGCAATCAGGGTAGCCTCCGGGGTAAGGGCGAATTTTCCAGGAGCCGTGGCCCTGTTGCCGCTTTCGCGGTTCGAAGCCGCGATAGCCGACCTGATCAGGTCCTCTATCTGCCGCTCGATGGCCCGGGCCTCCTTGCGTTTCTTATCGATTTCAGAGGCATAGGCGCTCTCATTTCGACGGATCGTTTTCAGCAGGGATTGCTGTGACTGTACTTCCCGGCTCAATTCATCCTTGATCCGGCGGTTCTGGGCAATCAACAGTTCCTTCTCCTTCCGCTGGCGCGTCAGGTCTGTATTGAGGTTGCTGAGTTCCTCCGTTTTGGCTGCGATTTCCTCCCCCTGTTTTTTCCGGAACTGGGTATACTGTTTCATGTATTGCAGCCGCTTGAAAGCCTGGAAGAAGCTCGTCGAAGACATCAGGAACAACAGGCGGTTTTGCTGGGAGCGGTTTTCGTAGGATTTGCGGATCATCTGGGCGTAATCGTCCTTCAGGGTTTCGAGGTCCGCCCGCAGCTTGCTGATCTGTCTGATGTTCGTGTTGATCTGCCGGTTCAGGAGGTTTGATTGCTGGTTGGTTACCCGTATCAGCTGTTGCTGCCTGTTTATTTTCTGGTTCAGGGCCTCCATCTGGTCGAGAACGCTCCCCCTTTGTTCCTTTTGCGCCAGCAAAAGGCGGTTGATTTCCCGTATTTCGTTTTCAAGGCGTTCTTTACGGGCTTCCAGTGCCTTCTGCTCCCCGGTCTGGGCATGACCCGGCAGGACCAAACAAAACAGGCCCAGGACCATCAGGCGGTACAAAATTGGGAGACTTCTGTTTTTCACTTTAAGGCCACGGGATTAAAACCTTTTGGTATTTTATAAGGGAATCGCAGCTCCCTGTTCAGTTCCAATTGCTTATAGTTGATTCCGATCGTTACTTTTTTATCTGCCTCAATGGCTTCTATCTGCACGTAATCCGGCAAGGCCTGCCCCTGTACTTCCTGATACCTCTCGTAGCGGACCTCCATCATGCGCTTGAGTTCCGGCTGTGCCAACTCCTGGGACGCAATTCGAAAGTGGCGGGGTTCGATTTTCAGCAGGAACTTATACAGTTCAAGGGAAGCCTTTGGCTTTAATTCATAGGCTTCGGCAGTGTACCCCAGGTCGTAATTCCTTCCCTCGAGTTCCAGGAGAGACTGCCCCAGCAGGATGTTCTGCAGTTTCTCAAAATCGACTTCAGAGCCGAGCAGCTGGCTGAGGTAGGAGTAATCCCCGTCAAAATATTCGTTGTTGAGCTTATTGTAAAAGGAAACCCGGCCGGGGGTAATCAAAACTTTGATGACCCCGAGGGGCGCACTCAGCCATATCACCTCGTCCTTTTTCATCCGCAGGGTAACCGTCACGCTCTGGGTGTCCTCCCCGTCCGAATAATCGATGCCCAGCCTGCCGCTGAGCGTCTTGTACTTTACCCCGGAAGCCTCGTGGTTGCGTATGACGTTCTTAACTGATAAGCGCTCATCCACGTTCCCACCCGACACAGCCCGCGTGGAGCCACAGGCACTTAAAACGAGCAGCACACCTGAGAGTACCGGCACAATCCATTTCCCCATCATAGGCCTCCTTTTGCTTTTTCCTGGTACTTCCGTGCCTTTTCTGGTTCCCCCAGCGCCAAATAGGTCTCGGCCAGGGCCTGGTAAATCTGCTGCCCTGCCGGAGAAGGTTCCAGCAAATATCCCTCCCCTTCCTTTAGCAGGGTCAGGGCTTCCCTGGCACGGTCCTGACGCAGCAAGGACAAGCCTTTGCAGTAATAAAAATAGGGCTGCAGCGGAAAGCTCTCAATGGCCTGGGAACTTTCAGCTTCCAGGGCGCTCCAGTTCCCGGAGGCCTTAAGGGCGTCCAGCCGGGATTCAATTGCACTTACTGTGGGCAGGTCTCCCGAAGGACGGGACTCCGCCTCCTTGTTCTCAACTGCCTCCGAGGTGACCTGCGCCTCTTTCCTGCGCACTTCCTCCATCAGTCCCCGCGCCTCTTCCAGCCCCCTGATCGGTTCCAGCTGGGCCTTTGCCTCCCTGTAGCGGCCCTCGGAAAGGTACCACCTGGCGAGGTTTAACCTGAATTCGGGCAGGTCCGCCGGCAAGGTTCCAGCGAAGCCGTCAAGGCTTTTCGACTGAGGTTTCAGGGTTTGCATGAACGTCTCCAGGTACCAGTATTCTTTCGGATCCGACTTCAGGGCTTCCAGGGCATGGGGTTCTGCCCGCATATACGCCCCTGCCTGGATCAGGATTCGGGCCAGTTCGTAATCGACCACCGGGTTCGAGGGGTCGTATTTCCCGGCTTCGAGCATCAGCGCCTCAGCCCGGTCGTAGTTTTCAATCCCCTTTTGCTTGAGCGCTTCAAAAAAAGCCTCCTGAAACTCGTCTGTATAGGCCTCTGTAAATACATCGGCACTGCCTTCCTCCTGCCCCAAGCCCTTTTCCGGACCGGACAGCAGCAGTATCCCCGATAAAACCCATACAATCCTCATTTCGCGATTCCGTTAATGGACCCCGGTGCTGCCGAAACCCCCGCTGCCGCGCTCCGTTTCTGAAAGCACCTCAACTTCTTCCCAATGCGCCTGCTCGTAGCGGCTAATCACCATTTGCGCAATCCGCTCCCCGTGCTCTATCAGCACATCCTGGTCTGATATATTCACAAGAATTACGCCAATCTCACCCCGGTAGTCGGCATCGATTGTCCCTGGGCTGTTTAAAACCGTAATGCCCCTCCTGGCCGCCAGGCCGCTTCTCGGCCGCACCTGGGCTTCGTACCCCTTCGGCAATTCCATGTAGAGACCGGTCCCGATTACCGCCCGTTCCAGGGGTTTGAGGAGGACCGGCTCCTCCAACTGGGCCCGCAGGTCCATCCCCGCAGAGGCTCCCGTCTGATACGAGGGGAGGTCGTTGGACGAATTATTGATGATTCTGACTTTCATTTACCGCGTATAAGTTTTAGCAACAGCTCCTTTTCAAGCCTGTATAACATCCCCAAAAATACTAAAAGTAAAAGCAGGCCAACGAGGAGGTTCCTGTTAAAAACATAGAAAGAAAGCCATGAAAAAATCACCGAGACGGACATATAGTAGAAGATCTTGCGGAG
>CAZUZE010000197.1:0-5005 GCA_964624565.1 uncultured Robiginitalea sp. | reverse complement strand
GCCCGGTCCAGGTCCTCGTTGATGCGGTGCGCGATTTCCGTTTTATAGGCGACCTCCACAGCTTCGCTCAGCACCCCGGAGTCCCGAAGGTACTGGGTGTAGTTTTCCAGGGGATCCCTTGCAGCCCATTGGTCCATCAGGGCCTGAGGGACATACTTGGTGCCACTGGCCTCCTCGTGCCCCCTCATGCGAAAGGTCTTGAATTCCAGCAGTACAGGCCTGGGCCGCTCCCGCATATCGGCGGCCAGTTCGCTGACTTTGGCGTAAACTTCCAGAATATTGTTCCCGTCGATCATGTGGGCTTCCATGCCATACCCGACTCCCTTGTCGATAAGGTTTTCACACCGGAACTGTTCGCGTGTGGGGGTGGATAACCCATACCCGTTGTTTTCGATACAAAAGAGCACCGGCAAGTCCCATACGGCGGCCACGTTCAGCGCCTCGTGGAAGTCCCCTTCGCTGGTCGCCCCCTCCCCTGTAAATACAGCGGTTACTTTCTTCTCTCCCCTCAGAAGGTGGCCAAGGGCAATCCCATTGGCCACACCGAGCTGGGGCCCAAGATGGGAAATCATCCCGACGATGTGGTGCTGGGCAGACCCGAAGTGAAAACTGCGGTCCCTCCCCTTGGTAAACCCGCTCAATTTTCCCTGCCACTGGGCGAAAAGGCGGTACAGGGGGATGTTCCTTCCCGTGAAGACCCCTAAATTCCTGTGCATCGGAAGGATAAATTCATCTTCTTCCAGGCTGGCCGTGACACCGACTGCCACAGCCTCCTGCCCCATGCCGCTGAACCATTTGGAGATTTTTCCCTGCCGCAGCAGGATCAGCATTTTCTCCTCGATCAGCCGGGATAACAACATGTCCTTTAACAGCCGTAACTGGGTGGTTTCTGAAACCTTATGCGTTTTGAAGTCCATTGACTGCATTTGCTTTTTGTGTGTCAATTTGAAAGACAAATCTAAGGAATCAAAGTCGAGAAGGGACAATAATTAGTAACTTTGAAACGGACATAAAATCCGTACCCGATGAATGCCATCCCCAGTGTTGACCTGCGTGAGTTCCTGTCGGAAGACCCCGATCGGAAAACGGCCTTTGTAGAGGAAATTGGCCGCGCTTTTGAAGAAATTGGTTTTGTCGCCCTGAGCGGTCATTTCCTCCCCGATGAACTGGTGGAAGACCTGTATGCGGAGGTAAAGCGATTCTTTGAGTTGCCGGAAGAGGTAAAACGGAAATATGAGATCCCGGGTATCGGTGGCCAACGGGGGTACACCTCTTTCGGGAAGGAGCATGCCAAGGGAAGAAAAGAGGGGGACCTGAAGGAATTCTGGCACTTCGGGCAGTATCTGGCCGCAGATTCACCCATGGCAGGGGAATACCCCGAGAACGTGGAGGTAACGGAATTGCCCAGGTTCAATTCCGTTGGGAAACAGGCCTATCAAATGCTGGAAAAAACAGCGGTCTACGTACTGCGCGCACTGGCACTCCGCCTGGGCCTGGAGGAAACGTATTTCGACGGGTTTGTGAGGGAAGGGAATTCCATCCTCAGGCCAATCCACTATCCCCCCATTACAGAGGAACCAAAAAATGCCGTTCGCGCAGCTGCCCACGGTGATATCAACCTGATCACCCTGCTGATGGGGGCCCACGGGAAGGGCCTTCAGGTCATGAATCACAAAGGGGACTGGATCGACGCCATCGCCCGGCCGGACCAGCTGATGATCAATGTGGGGGACATGCTCTCCCGACTTTCCAACAACCGGTTGAAATCCACCATCCACAGGGTGGTGAATCCCCCGAGGGAGGCCTGGGGCAGCTCCAGGTATTCCATCCCGTTTTTCATGCACCCCATCAGTTCCATGCCCCTCAACTGCCTGCCAAACTGCGTGGACGAAGCACACCCCAAAGGGTTTGAAGATATCTCCGCAGGGGACTACCTCCACGAACGGTTGATCGATCTGGGGCTTGTCAAAAAGTAACTGGCTCCCGTTTTTATCCTCAATCCACAAAGACGCAAATGGATTTAAAAGACCAGCTCAAAAACCTGTTCCCGGACCACCCGGATCCTGAACCCGCGGAACCCGTCAATCAAGAAAGGGGCCTCTGGATGCAGGAGGAACCGATCCTGTGCAGGTATGAGAAGCGAAAAGGGAAGCCCGTCACCATCCTGGAAGGGTACACGGGGAACGCGGAAGACTTCCGCCAGCTGGCACGGGACCTGAAGCATCGCCTCGGCGTCGGGGGGTCTTCAAAAAACGATTTGATCCTCATTCAGGGGGATTACCGGGACGAGATCATGGATTATTTGAAGGAACTGGGGTTCCGGGTGAAGCGCGTTGGGGGGTGACTTTTGCTTAGGTTGCGTCAATTTGTTAATTATTTTCTTTTTTTTCGATTAAATGCTACTTTTATTGGTTAGAAGCCTAACGATTATGAAATCATGAGTTCCCTTTTGCATATTACCAACGGAGATGCGTTTACCCTAAGGCTTAAGAATCTTAAGTTTAATGGCGAAATCATCACCTGGAGGGAAATGCTGTGTGAGGGAAAGACGGAAACTTCCGTTGGCAGTGAGGCGTTCTGGAAAACCCGCTTTGAATTCCTCCATAAAAACTACAATGTCAGCAAATCCTGGTTTGTTGAAAAAACCCTGAAGGAATACCGCAGCCTTTGCAACCACAAACAACAGGACGAAATCGTCCTTTGGTTTGAATACGATTTATTTTGCCAGATCAATATGCTGGCTGTGATCAGCTGGCTGAAAACCTATCGGCGCCATGTACAGATTTCACTTGTATGCTCGGGCTATGAGGATGATTCGGAACGTCTGTACGGCCTTGGCGAATTGAGCGACGAGCGGATCCGCGAACTTTTTAAGTCCAGGGTATCCCTCAGCCAGAACGATATCGAGTATGCGGATTACGTATGGCAGCTGTACTGCAGCGACAACCCGATTCGCCTCGAAAACCTGGCTGATTTTGACATGTATCAGTTCACCTACCTTGAAGAGGCCCTCAAAACGCACCTGAGGCGCTTCCCCGCTATCAAAAATGGCCTCAACGAATTGGAAAACAGGGTTTTGAAAATAGCTGCTGAAAATAAATCGGCCTCCAAAAAGGCGCTTATGTCTGCCTTGCTCACCGACCAGGGCTGGTACGGCTTTGGGGATACCCAATACCTTCGGATCCTGAAGAACCTCCGCCCGCTCTTCCACTCCTTCAACCCGGTAAGGCTTAACAAAAAAGGGAAGGAAATCCTGGAAAACAAGGATAATTACTACGCAGCCCTCCGGGATACCGGTGTATACCTCGGGGGTGCCCTCAAATACAACTATCTCTACAATACCGAGGCGGGAAGGATCTTAAAACTCTGACATGTCCTTCAAGGCCTCCGAATTGATCCTCAATCGGGATCAGTCAGTTTATCACCTCAACCTGCACCCCGAAGACCTTGCCCCCACGGTCATCCTGGTGGGTGACCCGGACCGCGTCCCCAGGGTCTCCCGGCATTTCGACCAGATAGAAGTCAGGAAAACCAAGAGGGAATTCACCACGCATACGGGGACTTGCAACGGGATGCGGATCAGCGTGGTTTCCACGGGTATAGGCACTGACAATATCGATATTGTTCTCAACGAACTCGATGCCCTTGTCAACATTGACTTAGAACGGCGGGAGGTCAGGGAATCGCTGAACTCCCTGAACCTCATCCGGGTTGGCACTTCGGGGTCGCTACAGGCTGACATACCCGTGGATTCCATGGTGCTCAGCGAACTGGCGATTGGCTTCGACGGATTGTTGCATTTCTACAAGGGGGAGGCCGTTCAGGTGGCAGACGTGCAACTCGCCTTCCTCGAGTATTCGGACTGGAACGTTCTAAAGGCTGCGCCCTACGTGGTCCGGGGGCATCCCGGGCTTTACAGGCAGCTGAATTCCAGGGAAATGACCCCTGGCTTTACCGCCACCAACCCCGGTTTCTACGCACCCCAGGGAAGGATCCTGCGCATTCAGCCGGAAGATCCGGGCATCGATCGCACCCTGGCTGCCTTCAGGTTTGGAGATCTCAGGATCACCAACATGGAGATGGAAACGGCAGGGATTTTCGCCCTGGCAGCCCTTATGGGGCACAGGGCCGCATCTGTTAACTGCATCCTTGCCAATCGGGCAGACGGGACATTCAGCGCTGATCCGAGGGCGGCTGTGGATGCCCTGATCGAACAAACCCTCGAAAACCTCACAGGGAATAAAAAGGACTAATGGAACGGAATATCAGGATAGTCGGAGTCCCGGAACACTTTAACCTGCCCTGGCACCTCGCCATGGACGAAGGCGCCTTTGACCAGCGGGGAATTGACCTAAGCTGGACGGATGTCCCGGAAGGCACCGGTAAAATGGCTGAATTACTGAATTCCGGGAAGGCGGATTTGGCCGTAATCCTGACGGAAGGCCTTGTAAGGGCCGTATCGGAAGGGCTTCCGGCCGTTATTGCCCAGGAATACGTCGCCTCCCCCCTGCTTTGGGGGATTCATGTTAGTGCCCCCGGACCCTATAGCTCAGAGGAAGAACTGAAAGGCAAAAAGGCGGCGATAAGCCGTTTCGGAAGTGGAAGCCACCTGATGGCCTATGTTCATGCCAAGAAAATGCGCTGGCCAAAAGAGGTGCTCAGCTTCGAAGTGGTAAATACGCTGGAGGGTGCTGCAGAGGCGCTGGGCTCGGGACGTGCCGATTACTTCATGTGGGAAAAATTCACCACCCAACCCCTGGTGGATCGGGCGGTCTTCAGGCGGATCGGGGTGTGCCCCACTCCCTGGCCGTGCTTTGTGATTGCAGCGACCGTCGATTTCTCCCTGGAGTACCCCGGAGTCCTTTCCGACCTGCTCGAAACCATCAACACCTATACCCGGGAATTCAAAAGCATCCCCAGTATCGACAGGACCCTTGCCAATTACTACGGCCTGAAGGTTGAAGAGGTGCGCGAATGGCTTTCCATAACCCGGTGGAGCCAGGAT
>CAZUZE010000196.1:0-5007 GCA_964624565.1 uncultured Robiginitalea sp. | reverse complement strand
ACCAGCTGGGGATCCCGTTTACCCATGAGGACAATGAACGCTTTAAGGGGGTCAGCCGCCGGCGTTGCCTGGAGATCCTCCTTGAGATGGGTGGGATGGAAGTCCCAAAAGATCAATTTGAACGGTGGTTGCTGGAGAAAAACGAGGATTACCTAACCTATATAGGTACTATGGATGCTTCTGAAATCCTGCCGGATGTCCCCAGGGTCCTGGGGTATCTCAGGGAGCGGAACGTGCCCATGGCCCTCGGCTCCGCCAGCAAGAATGCCATCCCCATCCTCGAAAAAGTGGGGTTGCTGGATTATTTCATAACCGTGGTGGATGGCACCCAGGTGGCAAAGGCGAAGCCGGACCCCGAAGTGTTTCTGATCGCCGCTTCCCGCCTTGGGTTCTCCCCGGAAGAGTGCGTGGTTGTGGAAGATGCGCAGGCCGGGATAGCCGCGGCAAACACAGCCGGGATGTACAGCGTGGGAATCGGTCAGGCCGGGGTGCTTTCCGAGGCAGACGCCGTGTTCCCCGATTTTACCGAAATTCAGGACTCATTTCTCAATGAGCTGCTCCAGTTAAACAGTAAACCGACTAAACACTAACAGCATGCATCAGGATTACATCAAGCCGGATCCGTGGTCGATCATCGAGGAAGGCTATACCCCTTCCCACATAAAGGCTTCAGAAAGCCTCTTCAGCATGGGCAACGGGGCTATGGGCCAGCGTGCCAATTTCGAGGAAGATTACAGCGGCCCGACATTCCAGGGAAGTTATATAGGGGGCGTTTATTACCCGGACAAGACCCGGGTCGGCTGGTGGAAGAACGGCTATCCCGAATATTTTGCCAAAGTGCTCAACGCGCCGAACTGGATCGGGATCCGCATTGTGATTGACGGGGAATCCCTGGACCTGAACCGCTGCAAAGAGGTGAAAAAGTTCAGGCGGGAGTTCAACATGAAGGAGGGGTGGTACCAGCGGTCCTTTGAGGCCGTCCTGGAAAATGGCGCAGCCGTCGCCGTGGAAGCCACCCGCTTTATGAGCCTCGAACACCCGGAACTCGGCGCGATACGATACCAGATCCGTTTGCTCCGGGAAGGGGCAGAAGTACAGGTCACGCCCTACCTGGACAGCGGGATCACAAACGAGGACACCAATTGGGACGATCCCTTCTGGAAAACCACAAAGGTCTGGTCTGAAGGCAGCCGGGCCTTTATCGAGGCCCATACGCTCAAGACCCGTTTCCACACCTGCACCTTTATGGACGCCCGCCTCACCCTGGAGGGAAAACCCCTCGACCTGACCCCTGAAACCGGGGAAAGGGAGACCTATGTGGGACATACCTATGCGGTTTCGGTTGGCGGGGGCGAAGCGCTTACCATATATAAGTACGGGGGCTATACCGTCGACCTGAACCACCCGGCGGCCGAACTGGGCAAGGCGGCAGGGCGTGTCATGGACAAGGCGGTGAAATCGGGCTTTGATGCCCTCCTGAAATCACAGGGGGCCGCCTGGAAGGCGATTTGGGAAATGAGCGACATCACCATTGAGGGCGATGTCCGCGCCCAGCAGGGGATCCGCTTTAACATCCTCCACCTGAACCAGACCTACACCGGCAGGGATTCCCGGCTGAACATCGGCCCCAAGGGCTTTACCGGGGAGAAATACGGGGGGAGCACCTACTGGGATACGGAGGCCTATTGCATCCCCTTTTATATGGCGACCAAGGACCAGCACGTGGCGAGGAACCTGCTGGAGTACCGGTACAACCATCTGGAAAAGGCGATTGAGAATGCCGCCAAATTAGGGTTTACCAACGGGGCGGCCCTCTATCCGATGGTGACCATGAACGGGGAGGAATGCCACAACGAATGGGAGATCACCTTTGAGGAGATCCACCGAAACGGGGCCATCGCCTTCGCCATCTACAACTATTACCGGTTCACAGGGGATTACACCTACATCCCGGAAATGGGCCTGGAGGTGCTTATCGGGATCGCGAGGTTCTGGCACCAGCGGGCTTCCTTTTCCGGGCAGAAAAAGAAATATGTCATCCTCGGGGTGACCGGTCCGAATGAGTACGAGAACAACGTCAACAACAACTGGTATACGAACTATTCCGCACGCTGGTGCATCCGGTACTGCCTGGAACAGCTCCGGAAAGTAAAGGACGGGTACCCGGAAGACTACAGGCGCATCATCGGGTATACGAAGCTTACCGAGCAGGAGACCCGCCAATGGCAGAAAGTGGCCGACGGGATGTATTTTCCGTTCTCGGAGGAACACCAGGTCTACCTGCAACAGGACGGGTTCCTGGACAAGGAACTGGTCCCCGCTTCCGAGCTCGATCGTTCGGAACGGCCCCTGAACCAGAAGTGGAGCTGGGACCGCATCCTGAGGTCCCCGTACATCAAACAGGCGGACACGCTGCAGGGATTCTATTTCTTTGAAGACCATTTTACGCTGGAGGAACTCGAGCGTCACTTCGACTTCTATGAGCCATTTACAGTGCATGAGTCATCCCTTTCCCCCTGTGTCCACAGCATACAGGCTTCGAAACTGAACCGGCTGGACCAGGCCTATGCCTTTTACCTGAGGACTTCCAGGCTCGACCTGGACGATTACAACCGGGAAGTGGAAGAGGGGCTGCACATCACCTCCATGGCAGGGACCTGGATGAGCATCGTGGAAGGTTTCGGGGGCATGCGCGTGGTCGACGACAAGCTTTCCTTCCATCCGAGAATCCCAAAGCAATGGGAGTCCTATTCCTTTAAGATCAACTTCAGGCACCGCATCCTCAAGGTTGAGGTGACCGCCGGGGAAAGCCGTTTTTACCTGGATTCCACGGAAGAGATGTCGATCCGGGTAAACGGGAAGCGCGTGGTGCTGGAACCGAAAAAGACCGTCCGTGTCCCGGGGGTTTCCTAAATCAAGGGAATATGCAAGGAGGCTGTTGCCCATCATTCTGGCAGGAATCTCAGCTTTGGGATCGATGCAGGACCTGAGCGGACAGCAGGCGGCCCTGAGGGTTGAGCCGCCGAACTGGTGGGCCGGGATGCGGCACCCCCGGCTGCAGCTGATGTTGCACGGGCCTGACCTGGCCCTCTACACCCCTTCGATAGAGGCCGGTGGGGTTGTTCTGGAGGCCTGGCATCCGGGCATGAGCCCGAACTACCTTTTTATCGACCTCTCCCTGAAGCCCGAACTGAGCCCGGGGGTTGTGCGCATTGATCTGGAGCGGGAGGGATTTCCCACGGAAACGGTCCTCTATGAGTTCCATCCCCGGGAGCAGCCCGGGGAAAGCTTCAGGGGCTTCGATGCGTCCGATGTGATCTACCTGATCACCCCGGACCGGTTTGCCAACGGGAACCCTGCAAACGACCAGGTGGCCGGGATGCGGGAACAGGGAACGGACCGCAGTGACGACTACGCCAGGCACGGGGGGGACATACAGGGGATCCGGAAACACCTGGACTATATAGCCGATATGGGGTTTACGGCCATCTGGCCCTCCACTGTGCTGACCAATGACATGCAACGGACCTCATACCACGGGTACGCCATCACGGATTTTTACCAGGTGGACCCCAGGTTCGGGACCCTGGAGGAATACCGCGCCCTGGGCAGGGAGGCTCGCAGCCGGGGGCTGAAGCTGATCATGGACCAGGTGGTGAACCATTGCGGGCTGTCCCACTGGTGGATGGGGGACCTGCCCTTTTCGGACTGGATCAATTTCCAGCAAAATTACGAAGACAACAGGCCCCATGTAGTGACCAACCACAGGAGGACCGTGAACCAGGACCCCTATGCGGCCCAGGCCGACAGGGAGCTCATGGAAAAGGGGTGGTTTGTCCCTACGATGCCGGACCTGAACCAGGACAACCCCTTTCTGGCCACCTACCTGATTCAGAACAGCATCTGGTGGGTGGAAACGCTGCAACTCGGGGGGATCCGGCAGGACACCTACCCCTATCCGGACAAGGACTTCCTCGCCCGGTGGGCCCGGACGATTATGGAAGAGTACCCGGATTTCAACATCGTAGGGGAAGAGTGGAGTACGAATCCGCTGCTGGTGGGGTACTGGCAGGACGGTTCGCCCGGGCATGACAGCTACCGCTCCTACCTGAGGACCACGATGGATTTTCCCCTGCAAAAGGCCCTGGTGGACGGCCTGATAGCCGAAGAGGGTTGGGGGAGCGGCCTGATCGGGATTTACGAGGCCCTGGCCAACGACTTCCACTACTCCCGACCTTTTGACCTTCTCCTTTTCGGGGACAACCACGATATGGACCGCCTCTTCACCCAGCTCGGGGAGTCCGTTCCCCTGACCCGTATGGCCCTCGCCTTTATCCTGGCAGCCCCCCGGATCCCCCAGGTCTACTACGGCACCGAACTCCTGATGCAAAACACCTCCAAACCCGGGGATCACGGCCTGATCCGAACCGATTTCCCCGGGGGATGGGAAGGGGACCCCAAAAACGGTTTTACAGGCAAGGGGCTGACCCCGGAGGAAAAGGGGATGCAGCAATACCTTAAAAAATTACTGCAATACCGAAAGGGAAGTGAGGCCCTGCAAAAGGGCAAAACGCTGCATTTTGCACCGGAAGGCGGCATCTACCTCCTTTCGCGGACCCACGGGGATGAAACCGTAGTGCTCCTGCTCAACAAAAACGAAGGTCCGGTAAAGGTATCCCTTGCGCGGTTCCGGGAACTGGGCCTTGACGGCCGGCGGCTCCGGAATATCCTGACTGAGGAAAAGGTACTTTGGTCGGACACATTGACTTTAGAAGGCCCCGGGGCCTATATTTACACCACGATGTAACAGCCTGTCATGAAGACACTTTACGGAATTTTGGCGGCCCTGGCCCTGATCTCCTGCGATCAGGAGAAGAAGGCCCCGCCTGCAGAAACCCGAGATATCCCAATGAAAGAATCTGGAAAAATAGTTGTGTATCAGGTTTTTACCCGCCTTTTTGGAAACACGAACACCACAAATAAACCCTGGGGCACCCTTGAAGAAAA
>CAZUZE010000195.1:0-5015 GCA_964624565.1 uncultured Robiginitalea sp. | reverse complement strand
GCCGCGGCTTCGGTAACAGTTATCCCTGCCAGCTGCGGGCAAACGGACAATGGCGTCCTCACGGTGATCCCGGATGCAACCAGTGGCATTCCGCCGTTTTTGATCAGCTTGGAGGGAGGCTCTTTCAGCACGCAGACGGTATTTTCAAACCTGAATGCCGGACAGACTTATTCCTATGTCGTCCGGGACGCGATCGGGTGCGAAACGGCGCCGGCCACTGTCACTATCCCGACAAGTGGAACCCTGCCGCCAGATGCTGCCGTCAGCCCTGTGACCGCTACCTGTACGACCGGTGTCCTCGAGGGGAGTATCGATATCACCGGGGTGACCAATGGCACCGCGGACTTTACCTACATCCTCCAGGACCAGTTTGGAACGGAAATCAGCCGTATTGGCCCTACCCCGAGCACTTCGGAAACCTTTGCGAACCTCACCCCGGGTACCTACCGCATCGTAACCCTCGACGCCAATGGATGCCGGGACGAGGATGTGCTCACCATTGACCAGACCACGCTCGATGTCGTGCCCGACCCCGTCCCTGCACCTGTCTGTGACCCATCCGGGTTTACCAATACGGTTGAAATTGTCGGGGGTGTGGGGCCTTTCCTGATCCGACTGGCCATCGATCCCAATGCCCCGGTGGCCCCAAACAGCCCGCCGAGGAGGCATACCTTTACGGGCCTGCAGTTCGGGGTTGCCTATGAGGTTGAAGTCACCGACCAGGGAACCGGCTGTGTCTACCTGGATGAAATTGCCCCAGTTGCAGGGCCCACCCCACTGGGGGTTACGGCCACATCCACCCCGGATTTCTGTGATTTGAGCCGCAACGGGCAGATCGTCTACAACGTGGACGGGTTTGCAGCCAACAGCAACCTGACGATCGAACTCCTCAACACGGATACGGGCGTGCGGACCACGATAGCAAGCCCGACCAATGTCTCCCCCGTATACAGCGATACCTATGAAACACTGGCGGGCAACTACCAGGTGATCGCGACTGACCTTACCAATAATTGTACGGCTGCCGCTTCGGTGACCGTGGATCAGAACCTGCCGTCTTTTGATATAATCGCGGACTCCCCGGCCAATTGCAACGCGCCCGGTCAGCTCACGGTTCGGGGAACCGGCGGCTCAGGCGGCCCCTACCTCTTCGCCTATATGGATGTTGGGGTGGCGCCAACCCCTGGCGACTGGACCCTTGAGACGACTTTTGTCGCCCCTGCGGGCACCTATGATGTATATGTAAGGGATGCGGGAAATTGTATTTCTTTTGCGATACAGACCATTATCGGCCTGAACCCGGACCTGGTTCCGCCCACCTTCCTGGTACAGAATGGCTGTGATATCACCGCCACGTCGTTTGACATCCTGGTTCAGATGCCGGCAACTGCGGATACCCCCCGTTTCTCGCTAAATGGGGACGAGCAATTCGCCGTCCTGAACGGGGCATTCTGGGAATACACCTATACTGTGGGGTCTCCCGGGGATTATGTAGTGGATGTGGTAGATGCCAGCGGATGTACCAGCCAGGGTACCGCCACGGTCTATGAGTTCCTCAACGCATCAGGGGATTTCACCACGGAGCCTTCCTGTAACAATGCAGATGGGGAAATTACCATTACCACCAACGGGGGTAGCGGCGATTTCACTTTTGAACTACAGGATGCCGGAGGGAACCCAATCGCTTCGAACAACACCGGGGTCTTTACGGGGTATGCGCCCGGGGATTACCAGGTGCTGGTGACCGACAACCTGGTCATTGACCTGAGCGGCAACTGTACCTTCCTGGTCGATAATATCACCCTTGCCCCGGCTATTGTCCCGGTGATCAGCTCGGTGCTCGATTCGGACATTTCCTGTAACGGCGCCAATGACGGCACTATTCAGGTAACACTTCAGGCGGGGACCGATGCAGACAGCCCCCTGCAGTATACCCTTTATGAAAGCGGGACTGCCACTGTGGTCGACCAGAACAATACGGGCTCCTTCACAGGGCTGTTGCCGGGGGTTTACGACGTGGCTGTGGTCTCCAGCAGGGATTGCGAGGTACGGCAGAATGGCATCGACATCTTCGAACCCGCTCCTTTTTCGATCAGTGCCAGTGCCCCCCCATTTAGCTGTGTGCCCGGGGCCAACCAGTTCAGTTCCACTACAATAACAGTCAATATAGTAGATCCCGGAACGGCGGCAGGAGGATATCAGTACAGCATAACCGGGTTCGGGAATTACCAACCTTCAAATACCTTCGAGATCGTCGACAATGGGTCACCCCAGACGATCACGGTGTACGCCATCGATGGCAACGGATGCCAGGACCAGGTAACCCTTCCGGTAATCAACCCCCCGACCAACGTGGTGCCATCGCTGAGTGTATTGAGTGCGCTGACCTGTACAGACCCGGAAGTGGTCCGTATTGACGTGGCCGGTACAACCGACTTTACCGTATCCCTTGTCAACGGACCTGCTGCCATATCCCCTGCAAGCAATACGGCCGGAAATTCCTTTGTCGAGGTATCCCTTCCGGCAGCCGGGGGCTATCTCCTGCAGGTGACGGACAATATCGAGGGGTGCAGCTACCCGCTCCCGCTCCACGAGGTGTCCGAACCTCTTTATCCCGATGTGGTGATCCGCGAGGCCAACCCGGTCCGCTGTGCGGTGCCGGGGGATGACGGGGCCCTTTTTATCGAAGTTTCGGACTACAGCGGGGTCTATACCTATGAGGCATTCCTGGTGGATACCAGTGGAAACCGCGTCCTGCCGGCAGCGGCAAGCGGAAGTTTTGACACGGCGAACTTCCCGGATGCCGGCGGCAACCCCGCCCGGATCACAGGCCTTTCCGGCGGGAATTACGTGGTGGAAATCGCCACAACGGCTGCTCCCGGGTGTCCAGGTATCAGCAACCTTGCCACGGTACGGGCCCCGAACGGCCCGTTGCTTCCCACTGCGAGTCAGGAAGGAAATGTCAGCTGTGCGGACAATACAGGGGTAATAAATGCCTCCTCCAGCGGTGGCTGGGATTTAAGCCCGTACGACTTCAGGCTGCTGAGGGATGATGGCTCCGGCACCTATGTGGAGGTAGCTGCCTTCTCTGCCCAGTCCCGTTTTGAGAACCTCTCCAGCGGGAACTATCGGATCGAGGTCCGGGACATCGAGGGGTGTACAGCGACTACGGACATCACCCTGGACCCGATTCCCCCGATTGCTGTGGGGATCCGCGAACCCCAGGGGTTGATCTGTCCCGGGGGGAACAACGCCGTCCTCGAGGCCTTTGACCCTGCTACGGGAGATGCCACCACCGCGGTGGCCGGAGCTTCGGGAGGGGTGACCGGTGCCGGGTATAAGTACCAGCTGATCTACCTCGGAAGCAACGACATTACCGATGAGCTCTCACGGAGCGGATTGCAGGATACCCCAACCTTTATTGGTGCCAATGGGTTCGGGTACCTTAGTGCAGGATGGTATGCCATCGAGGTTTCCTCGAGCTTCCAGTGCCTGGGGGTAACGGAGCCCTATTTTGTCAACCCGCCACCGGCGATCGTGCCCTCCCTGGTGCAGGTGCAGGCGCCCGGATGTGGTGGTTTTGGTGAAATGCGCCTTACGGTGACCAACCCGGAAGCCGGGTTCAATTACGAGTACAGGCCCGTAGGGGTTCCGATTACGGATCCGTTTATTTCCATGGGCCCCGGTGTAAATTCGGTATTGATCCAGGGGACCCCCGGATTCTATCAGTTTGAGGTTCGGAAGGTAAATGCGACCAACGCCTGCGATGTGGTCACCTCCAACGGGCTGACCCTGATCGATGCCCAGGACCTCGACCTGGTGGTCAACCTGCCGGACGATATTTCCTGTGCCACGGAACTCGACGGGCGGATCGAATCCTTTGCCGGGGGCGGGGTTGGAAACAACAGTTTCTTCCTCTACCGGGGCGACCCGGGCGACCCGTTCAACCCGAACCCGGGTGCCGTAGTGGTTCGCGGACCCCAGCCGGATGGTACGTTTGAAGGCCTTTCCGAAGGGACGGACTACTACGTGGCCGTCATCAGCGGAAGTACCTGCGGGGACGTGGAAGGACCACTGTCCATAGCACGGCCGGATCCGATCACCTTTACCATCAACACGACGCAAATCAGTTGTGCGGGGGAAACCGACGGTACAGCCACGGTGCAGCTGACCGGCGGGGGACAGGGATTGGTTCAATTCGCCATAGAGCCAAATTTCAATGAGTTCTTCAGCGATCCGGCTACCCCGGGCATCTATACCTTCACCGACCTTGAAGGCGCCCCTTTCCCAGGCCGGGAATACGATATCCTGATACAGGATGAACAGGGGTGTTCTGAGATCACCACCGTGCGTATCGTCGAGCCCGAGCCACTGCAGGCTGATTTTACGACCTCCCCGGAGACTTGTATTGGATTTGCGGATGGCAGTGCCCAGCTGACAGTCAGCGGGGGGACCCCATTTACCACCCCGGCCGGGATCCGGTATTACGAGACGAGCCTGAATTCGTCCGACCCGGCAGATTATGTCCGCAACGACAACCTCTTCTTTGACAATTTACAGGGAGGGGAATCCTATGTGGTCTTTATTCGGGATGCCAACGGGTGTACGACCAATGTTATCGTCCCTATTGACATAGGCGTGGAACTCGGTGCGGAGGCAGTGGTGGACTATGGTTGCGAGGGTATCTTCCCCTTCAGCACGACGCGTATCGAGATGCAGGATGACAGTGTGCTCGATGAAGTGCTCTTTGCCCTGGATCCAATAGACCCGACAGACGCAATCACAGCCCTGGCGGACACGACCCGAAGCTGGGGGGATTTGCCGGCCGGGGACCATATTGTGTACATCTACCATGAGAATGGCTGTACGAATTTTGTGGAATTTACCATCGAAGCGTATGAACCGCTGACACTCGATGCCATGCAAACGGGCCCAAATGAGATCACGGCCACCGCGACGGGCGGATTCAGGGACTATGAATTCTACTTCCAGGGGGATTCCTATGGAAGCACGAA
>CAZUZE010000194.1:0-5043 GCA_964624565.1 uncultured Robiginitalea sp. | reverse complement strand
GATCTAAACCTGCCTGCCCTATGGTAATGAAGGAATTGCTGGAACGCTTTGAAAACAAGGCGCCTGAAATTGTTTTTCACTGGAATGACCCGGAGACCGAAGCGGAGGGATGGACCGTGATCAATTCCCTGAGGGGGGGCGCGGCAGGGGGAGGTACCCGCATGCGGGAAGGCCTGGACATGAATGAAGTACTGTCCCTGGCGAAGACCATGGAGGTGAAGTTCACGGTTTCCGGCCCGCCTATTGGCGGGGCCAAATCCGGGATCAATTTCAACCCGGAGGATCCCCGGAAAAAAGGGGTGCTGGAGCGATGGTATGCCGCTGTATCCCCTTTGCTGAAAAATTACTACGGCACCGGGGGCGACCTGAACGTGGATGAAATCCATGAAGTCATCCCGATTACGGAAGATGCCGGGGTCTGGCATCCGCAGGAAGGGGTCTTCAACGGACACTTCAAACCGACAGAAGCCGATAAGATCAACCGGATCGGACAATTGCGCATGGGGGTCATCAAGGTGCTGGAAAGCGATGTCTATTCCCCCGATCCTTCCCGGAAATATACCGTGGCCGATATGATCACGGGTTTTGGCGTGGCAGAGGCCGTACGCCATTATTACGACATACACGAGGGCAGTGTCAAAGGAAAAAGGGCCATTGTACAGGGCTTCGGGAATGTCGGGGCGGCAGCGGCATTTTACCTCTCCAAGATGGGTGCCCTGATCGTGGGCATCATCGACCGGCACGGGGGCGTGGTCAGGGAAGAGGGCTTTTCCTTTGAGGAGATCCAGACCTTCTTCAGAAAAAAGAAGGGCAATGCCCTGATCGCTGACGACATGATCCCCTTCGAAAAGATCAGCAAGGAAATCTGGAAACTCCCGGCCGAGATCTTTGCACCCTGTGCTGCTTCCCGCCTGGTGACACGGGATCAGATCAGCACCCTGATCGACAGTGGCCTCGAGGTGATTTCCTGCGGGGCCAATGTCCCGTTTGCCGATACAGAGATATTCTTCGGGCCGATCATGGAATATACCGACCAGCGCGTCAGCCTTATTCCCGATTTTATATCGAACTGCGGAATGGCCCGCGTTTTTGCATATTTTATGGAGGGAAGGGTCACCATGGAAGACGCGGCCATATTTAATGACACCTCCCAGGTCATCCAAAAGGCAATTTTGAATATATTTAGGGAAAATCCATCGAAACGAAACCTGAGCCGCACCGCATTTGAAATTGCGCTCAAGCAGCTCGTATAATAGTAAACCACCACTTTATGGAAACCATTGTTATCATCGTTTTTGTCGTAGGATACCTTGCGATCACCCTGGAACACAACCTGAAAATCGACAAACTCATCCCGGCACTGGCGATGATGGCCATCCTATGGGCGATTATTGCCCTGGCGCATTTGCCTGTTTTCGAGGTGAATACGGAGTTAAAGGAGCTGGAACCTTCCCATCTGGACGAAATGTTGCTCCACCACCTGGGCAAGACGGCAGAGATCCTGGTTTTCCTGCTGGGGGCGATGACCATCGTGGAGATCATCGACTATTTCAACGGCTTTGCGACCATTAAGGGCTATATCCGTACCCGGAGCAAGCGCAAGCTCCTCTGGTTGTTTTCGATCCTGGCCTTTATCCTCTCTGCCATCATCGACAACCTGACGGCCACCATTGTGCTGATCACGATCCTGCAGAAGGTGATCAAGGACCGGGAAACCAGGCTTTGGTTTGCCGGCCTGATCATTATAAACGCAAATGCCGGTGGGGCCTGGTCGCCCATCGGGGATGTCACCACCACCATGCTCTGGATCGCCAACAAGGTGAGTGCCTCCCAGCTTGTGCTGCACGTGTTGTTACCCGCCATCATGTGTACGGTGGTGCCCACCTTTATCGCCAGCAGGTTCAAAGTCTTCCAGGGTGAAATCGATGTGGACCTGGAGGAGGATACGGAAAAGACCTCGAAGTTCGGGCCGACCATGCTGTACCTAGGTTTGGGCGCCATCGTATTTGTGCCCTTTTTCAAGACGATCACCCACCTTCCCCCTTATGTGGGGATGATGCTGTCCCTGGCCATCGTGGCCACTTTTGCTGAAATCTACAGCAATGCCAAATTCAGCATTTCCTCCCTGGATAAAGATACCACAGAGGAAAGCGACGAGCATTCCAGCCACGGGCCCGTGCATTCCTCCCTTTCGAAGATCGAGCTCCCCAGCATCCTGTTCTTCCTCGGGATCCTCCTGGCCGTTGCGGCCCTGGAGTCTCTCGGGTACCTGTTCCACTATGCGGAGTCGCTGAACCAGACGATCCCCAATACAGATTACGTGGTGATGCTCCTCGGGCTGGGTTCTGCGGTGATCGACAACGTTCCCCTGGTGGCTGCCAGCATGGGGATGTTCTCTCAGCCCATGGACAGCCCGCTCTGGCATTTTATCGCCTACTCGGCCGGTACGGGCGGCAGCATGCTCATTATCGGTTCCGCTGCAGGGGTCGTCGCCATGGGAATGGAGAAGATCGATTTCTTCTGGTATCTGAAGAAAATTGCCTGGCTCGCCCTGGCCGGATTCCTCGCCGGCGCACTCGTTTTTGTCCTTTTGCGAGATTTTGTTCTGAACGCATAATTAAACAGGGGAATCACCGTTATTAACAGCAACACTAAGAACATCTGTCTATGCTAATGTTTCAGGATGTTGTAGATGAAACCCAGCTGGGTGAATTCGCATCTGAAGAGAAAACCCTTTCCGTAATCGATCTGATTTTCAATGGGGGGACGGGGAGTATCGTGATTATTTCCGTGCTGTTCGTCATGCTGGCCGTCGCAATGTACATTTATTTTGAACGCCTCCTGGCGATCAAGGCGGCCTCGACGATCGACAAGAACTTCATGAACCAGATACGCGACCACATTACCGGGGGGAAGATCGAAGCCGCCAAAATTTTATGTGCCCAGAACGACAGTCCCGTCGCCCGCCTGGTCGAAAAGGGGATCTCCCGTATCGGGAAGCCCCTGGACGATATCAATACGGCCATAGAAAATGCGGGTACCCTGGAGGTCTATAAACTCGAAAAGAACGTGAGCGTCCTGGCCACGGTTGCCGGTGCCGCGCCCATGATCGGGTTCCTCGGGACGGTCATCGGGATGATCCTCGCCTTCCACCAGATGGCCAGCAGTGGGGGACAGGCCGAAATGGGGGCCCTGGCCTCAGGGATCTACACCGCCATGACGACTACAGTGGCCGGTCTCGTGGTAGGGATCATCGCCTATGTCGGGTACAACCACCTGGTAAACCGTACAGACAAGGTCATCCACAAGATGGAGGCCAATGCCACGGAATTCCTCGATTTACTGAGCGAACCTGTATAAGAACACCCTATGAAACTGAAAGGAAGGAATAAGGTCAGTCCTGAGTTTAGCATGTCCTCCATGACGGACATCGTCTTCCTGTTGCTTATATTTTTCATGCTTACGGCCAATACGCCCAATGCACTTGATTTACTGCTCCCGAAAGCCAGGGGCAAATCGACCAACACGCAGAACGTATCGGTGACCATCAACAAGGATCTGGAGTATTTCGTAAACAACCAGCAGATCAACAAGCAGTATATTGAAATTGAATTAAAAAAGGCACTGGAGGGTCAGGAGAAGCCGACCATAATATTGCGGGCTGAGGAGAGTGTTGCCATTAAAGAAGCCGTTAATGTCATGGATATCGCAAACCGGAACAGCTACAAGGTGATCCTCGCGGTGCGTCCGAAGTGATGCCATTGCTCGATACGAGACACAAAAAGAAATCCTTCACACTTACAACCCTTTTGTTAAGTGTGCTTATCCTTTTGCTTTTTTACATCGGGCTCACCTACCTGGAACCCCCTCCTGAGAGCGGGATCACGGTGAATTTCGGGACCATGGAATTCGGGATGGGCAACCAGCAGCCCACCGAACCCATCCGCCAGCGACAGGCAGAACCCGTAGTGGAGGAAACCGAAGAGGAGGTCCTGCCCCAGGAAACAGAACAGGCACCGGCCGAAGCCGTTGCCGAGGAACCTGAGGAAGCACTAGCTGCCCAGGCGGTTCCGGAAGAGCCCGTCCTGACAAGGGAAGAGGAAGAAACCATACGTATCCGGCAAAAAGAAGCCGAAGAGCGCCAAAAAGCCGAAGCGGCGGCCCGGGAGGCAAAGGCCAAAGCAGACCGGGAAGCCCGGGAGGCAAGGGAGGAAGCTGCGCGTATCGCCCGCGAAAAGCAGGAGGCAGAAGCACGTGCCCGAGAGGCCCAGGAGGCCAAGAAAAGGGAGCTCGACGCCATGATGGGGGGCCTGAACAACTCACAGGGCCAGGCCGAAGGCAGCGAGGGAGACGACAACCGCGCCGGCGACAAAGGGGATCCCGGAGGGGACCCGTACGCCAGTTCGTATTATGGAAGCCCGGGAAGCGGTTCGGGTTCAGGGGGTTATGGGCTCAGCGGCCGCTCCCTTGCGGGCAAGGCCGCCTTTAAGCAGGAATGCAATGAAGCCGGGCGCGTGGTCGTCCAGATCGAGGTGGACCGCAGCGGAAAGGTCATCAAGGCCACCCCTGGGGTGAAGGGAACGACCAACAACAATCCATGCCTGCTGGAACCCGCACGCAGAACAGCTTTGGCGCACCGCTGGAACCCCGACAACAAGGCGCCTGACCGACAGGTGGGCTTTGTGGTGGTCAATTTCAAATTAGGCCAGTAAACCGATGACGTACCGGGAAACCCTGGACTGGATGTTCGCCCGCCTTCCCATGTACCAGCAGCGGGGCGCATCCGCCCTGAATGCGAAACTGGAGACGATCCTGGAATTCTCCCGGTACCTTGGGAACCCGCACCTGGACTTTCCCAGCATTCATGTGGCCGGGACCAACGGCAAGGGCTCGAGCAGCCATATGCTCGCCTCTGTCCTGCAGGAATCCGGGTACCGCACGGGCCTCTACACCTCTCCCCATTTAAAGGATTTCAGGGAACGCATCCGCATCGACGGGGCTGTGGTCCCCGAAGCCTATGTCATCGATTTTATACGGCGGCAT
>CAZUZE010000193.1:0-5059 GCA_964624565.1 uncultured Robiginitalea sp. | reverse complement strand
GTACCTGCTGAACCGGTTTTCAGGAAACAGCCGCTGGCGGAAAATACTGAAAAACCGCATTTTTTGGCCTTAGGATTATTCCTTTAGGGTACGAAAATGCTCATACTGAAGCGAGTCCTGCCAACTCCGGGGGAACCCGAAGGTTAGTCCGCTGCCAGTACCAGCCCCGACCGAACTGTCCCCCCTGACGCGCTGGCTTCGCTTCGGGAACAAAAAACACCCGGATTGTATTCCAGGGGTTTGCCTAAATGGTGCACAAATCAGTGCTGCCCCTTGATGTAGGGGGCTCCTGCATCCGTGAACTTCTTCTGAAGGGCAGGCACCATTTGCTCCGAAATGCGGGTCACTTCCGGTTTGAGTTCCTCCAGCATCGCCCGGGCAGTTTCCATGCTCCGCTTATGCAGGGGGGTCGGGCCATAGGTCGTGGACATGCCCCTGGCAGCCGTGCTCAGATGGGACTGGACAGAAGGGGGGTTTCGCTCCCCTATTTCCTCCCGTGCCGGACTGCCCTCTGTTTTGATTCTAACCTCGCGCAGTGCCTTTTCAAGACCATGGACGTCCGAGGCCAGGCCCGCCGGGGATCCGGACACCAGGGGCAGGGCTTTCTGGAATCCTTTCAGCGCGGTTTCCGACTGGTCAAACTGGTCCCTTAGCATCTCGTAATCCCGTTGCAGGGACTCGAGCTGCTGCCGGTACGCCTCATAGGAGGCATAGTCCATGCCTTTCAAGGTGCCTTCCCGTATGGGTTTCACTTCAAACCGCACCTCGCTGCCAACGGGGGTTACCTTCCCATCTTTTTCCAGGGCCATGGAAGCCGTATACATGCCGGGGACTGCCAAGGGCCCACGATTCCACCTTCCGCCACCGCCCCCGGATCGCTCGGGATCTATGGCCCTGGTGCTCGCGTGGCGAAGGTCCCAGGCGATGCGGTGCGTTCCTTTTTCGGCCTTCTCCTGCAGGTGGCGGATCACATTGCCCTGGGCATCCTTAACAGTGATCCATACCCTTGCCGGTTGCTCGCTGTTCTCGGCATCCAGAGCCTCATAGCCCGGGAAGGGGATATCCCCCCCATCCTTGCCAGCCTCCTTTTCCGCATCCTGGCGCATTTGTTTTGCCGTGGGAAAGTCCTCGGATAAATAGTAGGTGAAAACCGCCCCGAATTCGGGGTTCTCCGCCAGGTAAAAATCGGCCCCGGTATTGCCCAGGTTGCTTCGGGGAACATACCATTTGGCCGTTCTGGGGGTAAAAAGCATTGCCTGCTCCTTAAGGACTTCAGGGGTCATTTCCCGAAGGGCACTGTAATCGTCGAGCACATAAAAACCCCGCCCAAAAGAGGCTGCAACCAAATCGTTCTCGCGCTTTTGGATCGCCAGGTCCCGGAAGCCCATATTGGGGGTGCCAGGGAGTTTTTGCCAGTTTTTGCCCCCGTTTAGTGAGGTGTAGACCCCGAATTCGGTCGCCAGGAACAAAAGGTCCCTGTTTACGTGGTCCTGTACGATCCGCCAGAGCAGGGTGCGGTCGGGGAGGTTGGCCGAAAGGGATGTCCAGGTTTTGCCCCGGTCCGAGCTCTTGAAAAGATAGGGTTTGAAATCACCCTCTTTGTGGTTGTCCAGCACAACATAAACGGTATTTTCATCGTGGAGGTCGGCCTTGATGTCATTGACGAAACTGCGCGCAGGCAGTCCCATCCGGGTCACGGGGATCCGGTCCCAGGCACCCCCTCCGTCACCGCTCACAGCGATGTAGCCGTCATCGGTCCCGGCATAGAGCAACCCTTCAGTAACGGGCGACTCGCTGAGGGAGGTTATGGTATTGTAATTGGACATGGCCCCGACATCCCAGGCATTGTCCCAGGACTGCTGCCGACCCATGATGGGCAGTTCCAGTCGTTCTTCATTCCGGGTGAGGTCCCCGGAGATGGCTGTCCAGTCGTCCCCCCGGTTCTCGGATTTCCACACCCGGTACGAGGCAAAATAGAGGCGGGCCGGGTTGTGTGGGGAGACCAGGATGGGCGCATCCCAGTTAAAGCGCTCGTGGGGGTCCCCGGCAAGGGCCTGGGGTTGGATAAAGACCTGTTCCCCGGTCGCCAGATCCACCCGGTGCAACCCACCCTGCTGGGTCTCGGCATAGATGATGTCGTTGTACTCAGGGTCTGTCGCCGACTGGTGCCCGTCGGCGAAGAGGGTTTTGTACCAGTGTTTGTTGCTGATGCCTTCCCGCTCGTCCGTCGCGGAAGGCCCCCCGGCCGAACCGTTGTCCTGGGTGCCCCCGAAGACGTGGTAAAAGGGTTCGGCATTGTTAACGGCCACCTTGTAAAACTGGGTCAGGGGAAGGTTCTTGTGGTACCGCCAGGTCTCGGCCAGGTCAAAGCTTTCATAAATCCCGGCGTCCGTGCCGATCATCAGGTAATTGGGGTCGTCCGCCTTAAAGGCGATGGAATGGTTGTCCGAGTGCTTTTCCTCTTCCTTGAGCTCCACAAAGGTCTTCCCGCCGTCCTCAGAAGTCAGCACGCGGACGTTCATCAGGTACAGCCGGTCAAATTTGTGGGGGCTGGCGTAGAGTTCCTGGTAGTAGTGGGGCCCGGTGCCCCCTGAAACCGTATTGGACATCTTTGTCCAGGATGCCCCCCGGTCGGTAGAACGGTAGACTGCCCCGCTCTTCCGGTCCAGTTCGATGGCCGCGTACAAGACATCGGGCTGCTGGGGGGAAATGGCAAGGCCGATCTTCCCCATATTGGATTTGGGAAGGCCGGTAGTGAGTTTTGTCCAGGTCTCACCCCCGTCCGTGGATTTGTGGAGGCCCGATCCGGGGCCGCCTCCCATAAGGGCTGCCACCGTTCGGTGGCGGTCCCAGGTGGCGGCATAGAGCACCTGGGGGTCCCGCGGGTCGATGACCAGTTCAGTGGCCCCGGTCCACTCGTCATTCCCGAGGACGCGTTTCCAGGTTTGCCCGCCGTCGGTGGTCTTGTACACCCCGCGTTCCCCACCTTTGTTCCAGAGGGGTCCCTGGGAGGCAACCCAGACCACATCGCTGTTGTCCGGGTGGACGATGATTTTTGAAATATGCTGGGAATCTTTGAGCCCGAGGTTTTCCCAGGTCGCCCCGCCGTCCTTCGAGCGGTACACCCCGTCCCCGTAGGCGACATGCCGGCCCCCTACGTTCTCTCCGGAGCCCACCCACACGATGGCAGGGTTTTGGGGATCCAGGGTAATGCACCCGGTGGAGTATGAATTTTCCTTGTCGAAAAGCGGGGTCCAGGTCGTCCCGGCATTTTCGGTTTTCCAGACACCACCGGAGCTGACCGCCACGTACCAAACGTTGTCATTGTCCGGGTGGATGGCGATATCCGATATGCGGCCGGAGAGGAAGGCCGGGCCGATGTTCCGGAACTTAAACGCCTGAAGGGGGAGTTTCTCTTCTTTTTTGTCCTCCACTTTAGCCTTCCTGCGTTGGGCATTGAGGTGGGATCCACCATGGAGGAAAACGGCACACAGACCAAGGAGTAGTAATTTCTTCATCGTTTGAGGGAGTTTGATTCTGCCTAAAAGTAACAAATTAATATGTGACGCGCGGGATGCTTAAAAGAAGGAATGACGGCCACAAAAAAACCCCTCCTGGGAGAGGGGTCTGGGAATCCGTTGTATCGCTGTGCCTTACTCCCCGGGTACAGAGGTCAGCAACTCCTTGCTGATGACATCTTCAAGCACGTGTTTGGGCAGGGCCCCGGCCTGCATCATGGGTTGTTTGCCAATAGGGATAAACAAAATGCTCGGGATGCTCCGGATCTGGAAAACAGCAGCGAGTTCCTGTTCCACCTGCGTATCCACTTTGTAGATGACAATTTCCGGGTTTTCGTCGCTCAATTCCTCGAGGATGGGCGCCACCATTTTGCACGGGCCGCACCAGTCCGCATAAAAATCGATGATGGCGGGTTTGTCCCCTTTATAGTTCCACTCCTTTTCGGTGGTATAGTCAAAGATTTCCTCCTTGAATTTCTGTGCAGTCAATTTTACTGTAGGCATAGTTTTCAATTTTGAATTACAAAGGTACCGCTCAGGTATTGGATTCCATGTAACCCAGGTTACTCAGGATACTGGAAACCGATGGCCTGCCACTCCCCTGGCCTGCAAGACATTCGAGAAAACCTGGTTATCCGACATTCACATGGAATAAATACCCGACCAGGGCGGTTAGCCCCATGGCGACCGTTCCCCAGAATGCAATCCGGACGATCGCCTTGCCCATGCTCGAACCGCCCGTCCTGGCCGCCATCGCCCCCAGTACGATCAGGAAGAAAAGGGCAAACCCGTAAAGGCTATATTCCATGCTCTCAAGAGGAAGGAAGAGGGTTACCAAAAAAGGGAGCAACCCCCCCACTGTAAAGGCGGCTCCCGAAGCAAAAGCCGCCTGAATGGGTTTGGCCTGGCTGATTTCATTGATTCCCAACTCGTCCCTGATATGTGCTCCCAGCGCGTCGTGCTCGGTCAGTTCTCTGGCCACCGCCAGGGCGGTTTCCTTTTTCAGGCCTCTTTTTTCATAGATCTCCGCGAGCCTTTGCAGTTCTGTTTCCGGCATTTCTTCCAGTTCCTGCCGCTCGCGGCTGATGTCGGCCTTTTCGACATCCGTCTGTGAACTCACGGAAACGTATTCTCCGGCGGCCATCGACAACGCCCCGGCTACCAATCCGGCCAGGGTGGCCAGAATAACAGGTTCCCGGAAATCACTGGCGGCGGCCACCCCAATCGCGATACTGGCCGTGGATAAAATCCCGTCATTGGCCCCCAGGACAGCAGCCCTCAACCAGTTGCTGCGGTGTATGTAGTGATTGGCTAAATAATCGTCTGAATTGGCGTTTGCATTCATTCTCAAAATGGAAAGTAATTAGAAACGAGGGTTATAATCCATTCTATGATTTGCGTAAACTCCTCAACATTCCAGTTTATTTTTGGCCATTAGGCCACACAATTGGCCCACCCGGGCTTCGGAGCGTTTACGAAGCTCCACTGGCCGGGGTGGTCAGCAGGCGGGCCAGCTGGGTGCTGACCACGGATGTCGCCTG
>CAZUZE010000192.1:0-5063 GCA_964624565.1 uncultured Robiginitalea sp. | reverse complement strand
ATATGGCATTTCGCGGTAGGGGTCGATCTGCACAGGCCGTGGGGGAACATCGTGGTAGGCACGAGTTACGCACGGTCAGGAAGTGCAATAGGCACCGCCCCGGACATCCCTGTCGATGGGCCGATTAACAGACCGAATATCTCGACCCAGATCAATTACGAACGGTGGCGTTTTGTCATCGGTTTGGAAATCCCGCTGATCATGGACAAGCTCAAAAACCTTCCCATCCCCATTGACTGATACCCAGGTGGGCCCTAGGCCATCGAGTGCAATGCAATCCGATTTCCCTCCGAATCCAGGAAAACTCCCATAAAGCCGAATTCTTCGGAAATCTGGGTTTTAGGCTGCACTACTATGCCGCCGGCCTCCCCTACCCGGTCCAGTTCCCGCTGCAGGTCGGCACTGGAAAAATAAACCAGGGGCCCCCGGGTATCGCTCGGGGTATACCACTCCTCGTGTTTGACCAGGGAGCCGGAAGCACCCATTTTCCCTTCAGCCATGGGAAACCATCCCATCAGGAGCTCATTGAATTCATGCACCTGGATCTCAAAGCCAAATACCGTTTCATAAAACCGTTTGGCCCGGTCCATGTCTACTACCGGGATTTCCACCCAGCCAATCACATTGTGTTCCATACGCGATACTCTTTTGGTTCAAACAAATAGCTTAAAGGGGAGCTTCAGGCCGTCCGGGTCGCCCTTATCGAACGGGGTGGCCCGCCCTCCCGGTAATAGCGCTTAATGATCTGGTCCACCGAATGGACGGACTTGCAGGTCCAGTCAAAACGCTTTTCCAGGAGTTCCTCTTCTGAGAGCCTCCAGGGCAGGCCCGAAGAGTCCAGGCGCTCACGGAGCTCCTGCAGCAGGATGGCCGCCGCCACCGAGACATTCAGGCTTTCCGTAAACCCCAGCATGGGGATATAGACAGCCCCGTCTGCCCCGGCCAGCACTTCCGGGCTTAAGCCCTCCTTTTCCGTTCCGAAGAAAAGCGCCGTTGGGGCATCGAGTACAAACTGGCTGAGGGGTTCCGCCTGTTCCCGTGGGACGGTAGCGATGATGCGGTACCCTTTTGAGCGCAGCCCTTCCATGCAGGCCCTGCTGCTTTGGTGCCTGCGGATATCCACCCACTGCTGGGCGCCCATGGCGATTTTCTTGTCCAGTCGCTTTCCGAAGCGCCCCTCGATCAGGTGGGCATCCTGTATGCCGAAGGCGTCGCAGGACCGGATGACGGCACTGGCATTGTGCATCTGGTATACATCCTCCAGTGCGACCGTCAGGTACCGGGTCCTTTTTGAGAGTATTTTCAAAAACCGCTCTTTCCGCTCCGGGGTGATCATGCCCTCGAGATAGGCCAATAAATCAGGGTCAATTGTTGCCATTGGCTTGGTCCTGAGCTAAATTTAGCAAAAAATGAGGATTGGCGCATATTCATCCCCCCTTCCCCCGTTAGTGCATCACATAGCGCTGAGGCAGGGGAAGGTCCGGTGAAGCGCCGTCTCGATACAGCATCTGGTACGATGAAAAAAATAGTCGTTTTAAGCGGGGCAGGGATGAGCGCCGACAGCGGGATCAGCACCTTCCGGGACAGCGGGGGGCTTTGGGAAGGGCACGATATCATGGAGGTGGCCTCGCCCGAGGGTTTTCGCCTCAATCCCGCCCTGGTACTGGATTTCTACAACAAGCGCAGGCGGCAACTCTTCGAAGTCGAGCCCAATGAAGGGCACCGGGTCCTCGCTTCTCTGGAGGCTGATTTTGACATGCGCATCGTCACCCAAAATGTAGATGACCTGCATGAACGGGCAGGGAGCACGAGGGTGCTGCACCTCCACGGGGAACTGCTCAAAGCCCGTAGCACGGGGCCTTCGCAAAGGGTCTATGAATGGAGTGGGGATATTACCCCTCAACACCGGTGCAGGGAGGGATATCCCCTGAGGCCCCATATCGTATGGTTCGGGGAGGAAGTACCGCTGCTGCAGGCTGCGGCAGCACAGGTAATGGAAGCGGACATCCTCCTTGTAGTGGGCACTTCCCTGCAGGTCTACCCGGCTGCCGGGCTGCTGCACTACAAAAAACAAGGGGTCCCCGTATTCCTGGTCGATCCCAACCCCAGCCTCAGCGAAGGGGATTTCGATAACCTGACCATTGTGGCACGGAGGGCCTCCGAGGGGCTTCCTATTTTGGCAGCTCGCCTAACTGATACAGGGCCCGGGCCTGGTTGGCCCACTCGATGATGGCCTCCCGCTGACTCGCTGTCAGGCGGGCCTCTTCATGAGTCCAGGTGTATTCTTCCAGCGGCATTTCCCCCGACTCCACGGTCTCCACGACCTCTTCGAGCTTGTGGTCCTTTTTTTTCCCGCTGTACTGGTCCCAGTCCGCGAAATTCAAATGCTCCCTGCCCTCTTCGATATGTTCTGCCATCCACCAGGAAACAGGGGCGATTTCCCCGTACCAGGGATACTCGGTCCTGTTGCTGTGGCAATCGTAACAGCTGGACTCCAGAACCGCCGCAACCTCGGCCGGGGGGTTTGTCTCGAGCAGGAATTTCCCCAGATCATCCGTCTCGGATTTATTCTTTTCCGGCCGGTACAACTGGATCGCCAGAAACAGTATTAGCAGTGTCCATCCTATTTTTTTTCCTAATTTCATACCTCGTCAATTTTCTCAAAAGTAATCCAACGGAGGTGAAATCCCAATTAAAAGAGCAATTGGAAAACGTGAATGCCAGACGGGCCTCCCGCGGGGAGATGGCGGACCGGGTCCTCTCGGACCCCGGGCTGTTCCGGCCGCTGCTGGAAATCGGCATGGAAACCCCTTCAGAACTGGGCAGCAGGGCGTGTTGGGTGGTCGAGTTCGCCTTCAAAAAAAACCCGGAACTCCTCTACCCCCACCTGGATTATTTCACCCAAAACCTGGAAAAGGTGTTCTCCTCCTCCTGGATACGGCCCATGGCCAAAATATGTGGGCTCCTGATGCTTTCCTACTGCAACACTTCCGGCCCGCCCCCGCCCCTCACACGCCGAAACCGGGAAGCGATGACCGCTGCCTGTTTTGACTGGCTGATCCGGGATGAAAAGGTGGCCGCCCAGGCCTACAGCATGCAGGCCCTGGCCCTGCTCGGCCGGGAATTCGATTGGGTGCACCCGGAACTCAGGGCGGTCGTGGAGGGCCATTACGCAGAAGGCTCCTCCGCCTACAGGGCCAGGGCCCGGCAAATTCTCAAAAAACTGCCATAACTTATGGGTTCGATCGCCTCCCCGTCCCTTTCACATCCCTCAGGATTGAGTATCTTTGCCCTTTTCAAACCCGCTTTGACCTATGGCAAGCAATCCCTTACTGGCTATTTCCCCTATTGACGGGAGGTACCACTCAAAAACAACCTCCCTCCAGCCTTTTTTTTCAGAGGCCGCCCTGATACGCTACCGGGTCCGCGTCGAGATCGAATACTTTATTGCACTGTGCGAAATCCCGCTGCCGGAACTGGCTTCTTTCAAAAAGGAACATTTCGGGACCCTCAGGGGAATCTACGAGGCCTTTACCCTGGAGCAGGCCATGGAAATCAAGGAGATCGAAGCGACCACAAACCACGACGTCAAGGCGGTTGAATACTTTTTGAAAAAGCAATTTGACGCCCTGGGCCTGGAATCCTTCAAAGAGTTTATCCATTTCGGGCTTACCTCACAGGACATCAACAATACGGCCATTCCCCTGTCCATAAAGGAGGCAGCCGAACAGGTATACACCCCCCTGTTCAACAGACTTGTGGATAAGATATCGGAAATGGCCCGGGAATGGGGGGACATCCCCATGCTGGCCAGGACACATGGGCAGCCGGCCTCCCCCACCCGCCTTGGCAAGGAATTCCAGGTGTTTGCAAAACGGCTTCAAGAGCAGTTCCGGCTTTTGCAGCAGGTTCCGATCCCGGCCAAGTTCGGGGGCGCTACCGGCAATTTCAATGCCCACCACGTGGCATACCCTCAGGTGGACTGGAAGGCTTTCGGGACATCCTTTGTAGAGGACCGGCTCGGGTTGCACTACTCGTTTCCCACCACGCAGATCGAGCACTATGACCACCTGGCCGCCTACTTTGATGCCCTGAAGCGCATCAATACCATCCTCATCGATCTGGACAGGGACCTCTGGACCTATATCTCCATGGAGTATTTCAAACAGAAGATCCGCGAAGGGGAGGTAGGGTCCTCCGCCATGCCCCATAAAGTGAACCCCATCGACTTTGAAAACTCGGAGGGCAACCTGGGAATGGCCAATGCCGTCTTTGAACACCTGTCCGCAAAACTGCCCCTTTCCCGGCTGCAGCGGGACCTGACCGACAGCACCGTCCTGCGCAATATCGGGGTCCCCCTGGCACATACGCTCATCGGGATTAAATCCACCGAGAAGGGGCTGAGCAAGCTGCTGCTCAATGATGCGAGGATCCGGGAAGATTTGGAGGCGAACTGGGCCGTTGTGGCCGAGGCCCTACAGACCATCCTCAGGCGGGAAGGATACCCGAACCCGTACGAAGCCCTCAAAGGGCTGACGCGGACCAACGAAGCAGTCACAAGGGACTCCATCGCCCGCTTTATCGATACCCTGGAGATTTCCGATTCCCTTAAATCCGAACTGAAATCGATCCGGCCGGAGACCTACACGGGCATCTGACCCGGATTAAACCAACCGGGGTCCGGTGGCCCGCTTGCTAAACGTCAGGCAAGGGGCTTCTCCACCTCCGGGGCAACCTGCTTAGGTCGTCTTGTGGATCTCCACCGAATGCGGGTACGGTATTTCAATGCCCGCGGCATCGAGGGCCAGCTTGCACCCTTCCTGGGTGGCGAAATACACCTCCCAGTAATCCTCGGGCTTGCAATAGGGCCTCACGGCAAAGTTAACGGAACTTTCCGCGAGCTCGAGCACGTTCACCGACGGGGCCGGGTCCTGCAGGACCTTGGGGTTGGCCGTGAGTACCTCGAGAAGGACCGCTTTGGCCTTTTTGATGTCCTCGTCATAGGCCACCCCGACAACTACGTCGACCCGCATTTGCCCCTCAATGGTGTAGTTGATGATGTT
>CAZUZE010000191.1:0-5065 GCA_964624565.1 uncultured Robiginitalea sp. | reverse complement strand
GAGGGCAGGACCACTACGGGGTTGATACTGCCCATCTCCGCAAATACGGGAATCGGTTCCTCCCGGGCTGCCCCAAGCTGGAAGAGGGCCATACCCCCTGCCATGCTGCCCGTAAACCCTACGGCCCGGGTGGCGGGATGCCGGACCAGGGCAGCCCCCAGCGCAGTGCCGCTCCCCTGCAGCTGGGAAAACACCCCTTCCGGCATTTTCGTCCGCACAGCGGCTTCCTGTATGCACCGGCCCACCCTTTCTGAAGTCCCGGCGTGCATCGGATGGCCCTTGACCACCACGGGGCATCCCACGGCAAGGGCCGAAGCCGTGTCCCCCCCGGCTGTTGAAAAGGCAAATGGAAAATTACTGGCCCCGAAGACCACCACAGGGCCCAGGGGGACCATGCATTTGCGAATGTCCGGCCGGGGAACCGGGGTGCGGTCCGGCTGTGCCGTATCGATGCGGGCATCCATCCATGAGGCTGTTTCTGCAACGGCCGCAAAGGCCCTCAATTGCCCTGTGGTCCGACCGAGCTCTCCCCTTGCCCGGCCTTCCGGGAGGCCGGATTCCTGCCTGTAGGTGGAAATGAGCTCCTCCTGTTCCCGTTCGAGGGTGTCGGCAATGGCCCTTAGGAATTCCCCCCGACGCACGCCTCCAAGGTCGCGAAAAGCAGCAAATGCCCCTGCCGCCAGGGCCATGGCCTTTTCGATTTCCCCTTCGGTGGCCTCGTGGAATTTCCAGGGGTTCGGCGCATTGGTTTGGGGATTGAGGGTCCGGAAGGTGCCAACTCCCGCTGCGGACTCGGAAAATCCGAGGAGCTGGTGGCCTGTGATTGGGTCTTGCATAGTGGGCGGGTATCTTGATTAAGGGTGGGCGGGGGTATTCCCCCCATTTTAAACGTTTTCCTGTATCCGGCCTAAGCCGGCCTGCTACAACAAAGCCGAATACTCCGGGAGCACGGGCCGTGCCTTCAGGGCCGCCTCGATGACCTGAATCACGCGGAGCCGCTCCGCCCCGGAGAGGGGCAAGCGGGGCTTGCGGACCTGTTCGGACCCAAGGCCCACCATGGATTCAGCCAGTTTGATATTCTGTACGAGCTGCGGGTTGATATCCAGTTCGAGCAGGGGCAGGAACCACCGGTAGATCTCAAGGGCCTTCCCCATATCCCCGGAGGTGGCCAGGGCATAGATGGCCACGGTTTCCCTGGGAAAGGCACACACCAGGCCGGCCACCCACCCATCGGCGCCCATGGCAAGGCTTTCAAGGGCGAGCGTATCGACCCCACAGAGGATCTTGAGCCGGTCCCCAAACCGGTTCTTGATGCGGGTCACATTTGAAACATCACGGGTCGATTCCTTGACGGCTTGAATGTTCGGGCAATCCCGCATGAGGGATTCAAACATGGGCAGGGTCACCTCCGTCCCATAATCCACCGGGTTGTTGTACACCATGATCGGCAGGGATGTGCTCTGGGCGATCTCCCGGAAATAGGTTTCCGTCTCTTCCGCAGTGGGTTTATAGCGCATGGGCGGCAGGACCATGAGCCCGTCTGCCCCGCAGGCTTGCGCGGCCTTTGCCGCGTTGATCGCCCTTTGGGTGCTTCCCTCCGCAATATTGAGGATGACAGGCACCTTCCCCCGGGTAAGTTCCACCGCTTTTCGCGTCAGGGTCTCCCGCTCCCCGGCCTCCAGGGTGCTGGCTTCCCCCAGGGTTCCCCCGAGGATAACCCCATGGACCCCCGCCTCCAGCTGGGCCGCGAGATTCTTTTCAAAAAGGGCCAGATCCAGCTGGTCATCCCCGTCAAACTTCGTTGTAAGCGCGGGCATGACCCCTTTCCACTCAAATTCCATTTCGCTGTTTTTTTGGTTTTTAAATATACATAACCTGCAGGAATCAGAAGCAGGGTTCCGCTCCCCGTGATGTTCCTCAAGAAACTCCTGTTTGGCCGGGGCTATGTAACAGGGGTTACTGATATTGGCAGGGCGGGTCCTTACCTTTGATAGCAAGAATATAACCGCACTAAAAGTTAACACCTATGGAAAATATACAATTTGCAAACCCAATGCCCCGCATCGGGGATACCGCACCGGATTTCGAAGCCCTGACTACCAAAGGGAAAATCAGGTTTTCAGAATTTGCCAAAGACAAATGGGTCCTTTTGTTTTCCCACCCGGCTGATTTCACACCCGTTTGTACCACGGAAATGAGCGGCTTTGCCACCCGGAAGGCGGAGTTTGATGCCCTGAATACGGAATTGATCGGCCTTAGTATCGACAGCATCCACGCCCACCTGGGCTGGGTACAGAACGTTCGGGAGAACACAGGGGTTTATTTTGACTTTCCCATCATCGCAGACCTGGACATGAACGTGGCCAAGCGCTATGGCATGCTGCAGCCCAATGAAAGCGAAACGGCCGCGGTCCGCGCTGTTTTCTTTATCGACCCCGCGAAGAAAATCCGGCTGATCATGTACTACCCGCTCAATGTGGGACGCAACATGGATGAGATCCTCAGGGCTCTCGAGGCGCTTCAAACGGCGGACAAGTACAAGGTGGCCATGCCCCTGGACTGGAAAAAAGGCGACAAGGTGATCGTTCCCCCACCCAAATCGCTGGACGAACTCAATGCCCGCCTGGCCGACGACACCCTCGAAAAAGTGGACTGGTACCTGGCTAAAAAACAGCTCGAATCTGTATCCTAGCGGATATTTGTTTTAGCTATTAAGAATCAGGGCCCTTCAGACAAGGGCCCTTTCTCATTTTAGCCATGTGCCATTCGGGGTATGCCTGCCAAACGGATCCCGTAGCCAGGGTTTTGGCTAAAGCGGGCCTGTACGCGAACACCTTCCCAAGGATGCCTCGATTGGCGGGTTCAGGTTCGGCCACATTCCGCTCTTCCATGGGATAGACAGGACTTTAATTCTCTTCCCAAGCAGTGGCAAAGAAAACGGGAACATCAGGGGATCTCAGGATCCCGTCATTTTAACCCTTGCACCTTTTGACTTTTCTGCCATAATCCTTATATTATGAGTCAGGTTTACTCAAACGAAAACAAATTCAATAACTGAAACCACCCTGTTATGAAAAGAAAGCTTATTTACCCATTTTTATTCCTGTTGGCAGGAATAATGAGCAGTTTTGCCCAGGACCATGTTTCCGTTTACAGCGGTTGTAATTTTGAAGGTGACAGCCAGAAAATGTATGAAGGGGAATACAACGACCGGGACCTCAAAGTTGGGAACGACCGCATTTCCTCGATCCGCGTGCCCAACGGTTGGACCGTTACAGTCTATAAATCCCATAATTTTGAAGGGTCCAGTGAAACCTATACAAGGGATGTACGCTGCCTTCCCGAAAAGTTCAACGACGCCATTTCCAGCATTCGCGTATCCCGCTCCGGAAATTCAAGTGCGGTGACCATCTACAGCGGCTGCGACCTAAAGGGAGACAAGCAGGTCCTCCGCGAAGGGGACTACCGGGACCGGGACATCAAGATAGGCAACGACCGTATCTCCTCAATACACGTGCCGAGCGGATGGTCCGTTACCGTTTACAAATCCAATAACTTTGAAGGGGCCAGTGCTACCTATACCAGTGATATCCGCTGCCTTCCCGAAAAGTTCAACGACGCCATATCGAGCCTTCGGGTGCACAGGGGGAACCATTACACTGCTTCTTCCGCAAATAACAATAACTACAACAACAACCGGAATTCTAGATCCAACCGCAACACTTTCAACGCCACGGGAATGGTCCCCTGCAAGGCAGGGCGGGGGGCGCCCACCGGGAATTGTGATTTCGGGGTGGTCCGGAGGGGATCCGGGGATGCGGACGTCCACGTGACCAAAAAGGACGGACGGACCCGGGTGATCTATTTCCAGAACGGCAGGGCCGTGGGCTATGACAGAAGCCAGGCAGACCGGGGCGAGTTCCGGGCCTCCAAGGAAAGCGACCTCTACATCATCAATATAGGGGATGAACGCTATGAAATCCCCGAGGCGGTCATCTACGGAGGGTAAAGGCCCTTATTGTGCCAGGGAAAATGCCATCAGCCTTTGTAATACAAGACTTCCCTGGCAGCCTACAGGTAACGGAGCAACTGCTTCCGAGGAGAAAAATCCAGGAATACTGCCTGGGTTTTTCTCCTTTCCTTTTCCAAGGGCCCTGGCAAATGGGCCCCCGGTCCTTTGCAGGCCTCATGCCCCGGACAGGAACCTAAAAATTTACGGAGGATACCTATCTTTGGAAGGTGCAGCCGGCCAGCACCAGGGGCCGCCCCACCTAAATAACCAGGAAACCCTATGAACTACTTTTTGATCGCTACCATTCTCGTCGTCCTCTCTGCCTTTTTCGGGTATGTCAACGTGCGCTTTATCCGGCTCCCGAATACCATCGGGCTTACGGTGATCAGCATCCTGTTCACCCTTGCCGCCTTCGGGCTTAGTTATTTCGACGATTCCCTGCTGGAGGCCGAAAAGTACATCATCACCCAAATTGATTTTAAAACGGTGCTCCTCGACCTGATGCTCGGTTTTCTGCTCTTCGCCGGGGCCCTGCATACCGACCTGGACAAATTGAAAAAGCATCGTTGGCCCGTCCTGGTTTTTGCCACATTCGGGGTGCTGGTTTCTACTTTCCTCGTCGGTTTGGGAGCCTACCTGGTCCTGGACCTCCTCGGATTGGATATCCCGTTTATCTATTGCCTCCTCTTCGGGGCCCTTATCTCCCCTACGGATCCGATAGCCGTCCTCGGCATCCTGAAGAAAATCGGGGCGCCGAAAAACCTGGAAATAAAAATCGTGGGGGAATCGCTTTTTAACGACGGGGTCGGTGTGGTCATCTTCCTTACCATTTTCGGGATCGCCAGCGGCACGGAGGAATTCTCCATGGCGCAAATCGGCCGGCTCTTTGTACATGAGGTGCTTGGCGGGGTCCTCCTGGGGCTGGCCCTTGGGGCCATTACCTTCCGGATGATGCGGTCGATAGACGATTATGCCATTGAAGTGATCATTTCACTGGCCGCGGTGATGGGCGGGATTGTCCTGGCACAGTACCTGCACGTATCCGGACCCCTG
>CAZUZE010000190.1:0-5082 GCA_964624565.1 uncultured Robiginitalea sp. | reverse complement strand
GATGAAATCTTTTTTTTGAGGTGCTTTTCTTCAGATATTCGGATATATGCAGGGGCAATGGTGCGAATGTGAAACCGCATTTTTAGGAAGGTAAATGGTAGATGGTATCCGGGGAACCCTGTGGCCTAATTTCCCCGGAGGCATCAACCCGGGACCGGCAGGCGGAAGCCTCAGGAAGCGGAGACATTTGGGGGAAAGTGGATGCGCGCTGGGGGCCATGATCCTGCAAGAAGCATCCAATCCGGGGGCCAAAAATCGAAAAAACCGATACGGGAAAACCCATCCCCGGCCCTGTAAGGCAAGCAGGGGGTTCGCCGGAATCGGCCCCGGCAGGCAAAGAAGGGGTTCGCCGGAAACGGCCCTGTAAGGCAACGAAGGGGTTCGCCAGAAACGGCCCCGGCAGGCAAAGAAGGGGTTCGCCAGAAACGGTCCTGTCAGGCAACGCAGGGGTTCGCCGGAAACGGCCCTGTCAGGCAACGCAGGGGTTCGCCGGAAACGGCCCTGTCAGGCAGCGAGGGGATTTGTCTGAAACGGTTCTGACTTGCCGGTCCCGGACATGGGATTGAGGGGGGTTCCCCCCCGGTTGAGCCACTCAGGCGCGGGCCGGGGTTCAGGACTTGATGCGGGTCCCCCCTTTGATCTGCAACTCGGACTTTTTGAGCTGGCTGTTGAGTTTCTGTACCTCTACCTTCATAAAGGTGTTGAACTTCTTATCCACTGCTTTGAGTCGCTCGCTGAAGATGGCATAGACCTCCCGCTGCTGGTCGGTGGGTTTGAAATCCGCCCCGTTGCCGGTGATGTCGCTGGCCAGGGCACTGAGCCTTCCGTAGAGCTTCATCGGGGCCCGGAAGGCATCCTCGCGGGCACCGGTGAGGTGGATGTCATAGAGGGAGGCCGAGATGGACTCGGCCAGGGCCTGTAATTCCCGGGCCCTTTCCAGGTCCTCCTTTTTGGTCAGCTGTGGGAGGATCTGGTCGAGTTCCGCCCGGATCCCCTCCATTTCATTGATCATCAGAACGGCCGTGTTCATGGCATCGCGCAGTTCCAGGGAGAAGGCCACCTGTTCCCCTATGTCTTCCAGGGTTCCCTCTGAAGCGGGGTCCTTGAGCACTTCCAGCTCCCGGATGTATTCCCGCTCCCCGACGATCAGCTTTACTTTATAAGTGTCCGGGACCACCCTGGGGCCATACTGCCCCCGCATCAGATCCAGGTCCCAGGTGACCAGCGGCCGCCACCCCTCCCCGTTGAGCTCCACCCAGGGCCGGCCCGGGGGGGTGGTTTGCAATTTGGGCTTGTAGGTCGGCTCATACCTCAGGTCCCACATCACCCGGTTGATCCCGGCCCCTTTGGTCCCCTCCAGGGTGCGGATCAGTTCATCCCCAGCGGTCAGGACCTGGATTTCCACCTTCTGGTCCGTGCTGTCCCTGAGGTAGTAGTTGATGTCCGCCCCATAGGCGGGGTTCCTGCCGGAATTCAGGCTGGGCCCGTCCGTCTTGATGGCTTGCTGTTCCTGGAACCTCCAGGCGGGGCGCAGGCTGAACAAATGGGCTTCGCGGCCCGCGGCATCCACATCGAATTCCCTCAGGGGGGAAATATCATCCAGGATGTAATACCCCCGGCCGTAGGTCCCCACCACCAGGTCATCGAACCGGTCCTGTACCTCCAGCCAGTAGACCGGGGCCGGGGGCAGGTTGTTCCTCAGGCGCATCCAGGTTTCCCCGTCATTCGTGGAGACGTACAGGCCATTGTCCACCCCCAGGTAGAGCATCCCCTGCCGCTTTGGGTCCTCTTTCACCACATGCGCAAAGCTGTGGACGGATCTTGGCACCGCCTTGCTGATGTGTTTCCAGGTTTTTCCGTAATCCCCGGTCTTGTATACATAGGGGTCGAAATCCCCCATCTGGTGGAGGTCCACGGAAATATAGGCGGTCCCTTTGCTAAAACGCGAGGGCTCGATGTTTGCGATCGTGCCCCAGGCCGGAAGGTCCGGGATGTTCCCGGTCACGTTTTCCCAGGATTCCCCCCCGTTGCGTGTAAGCTGTACCTGCCCGTCATTGCTGCCCGTCCAGATCAGGCCCGGCTCGAGTTCGGACTCCACAATACTGAACAGGACGGAGCCGTCAAAGGTCATTAAGTTGTCGATGGCGATGCCCCCGGAGCTCTGCTGGTGCGTCTTGTCATTGAGGGTAAGGTCCGGGCTGATCACCTGCCAGCTCTGCCCCCCGTCATCGCTTTTGTGCACAAACTGGCTCCCTACATATACCCGGTGGCGGGTATGGGGCGAAAAGGCCAGGGGGAAATTCCAGTGCCAGCGGTACTTCAGTTTTCCGGGCTCCCACCCATAGCCCGCCTCCGGCCACACGCGCACATCCCTGGCGTGCCCGGTCCTAAGGTCATACCGCTCCAGGCCCCCGTCGTAACAGCCGGACCAGATGATGTTGTTGTCAAAGGGGTCGGGCTGGGCGAAGCCGCTCTCGCACCCTCCCACCCCTTTCCAGAGGCCGAGTGGGATGTAGCCCTGCCGGCTGTTGCTCGGACCCATATAGGAATAGCCATCCTGCCGGTTCCCGTAGACATTGTAGGGCACCTGGTCGTCCACCGAGACGTGGTACATCTGGGCGATGGGCAGCACTACCCGCTGGTAGCTTTTGCCACGGTTCAGGGTGATGCTGGCACACCCGTCATGGGCGACCATCATGCGGTCTGCGTTGGAAGGGTCCAGCCAGATATCGTGGTTGTCCCCCCCGGCGCTGTAACCGCTTTTAAAGGTTTTGCCCCCATCGGTCGAAGTGCTGAATTTAACGCTGGCGATATAGATCTCATCCGGGTTATCCGGGGAGACCGCCATGCGGGTATAATAGGGGGCGCGCTCTGCAATGTCGTGGTTGCGGGTCTGCAGGGTCCAGGTATCGCCGAAATCCTCCGAACGGTACAGGGCCGGGCTTTCGATTTCGAACAGGGCATAGACCACATCCGGGTTGGAAGGGGCGATGGCCACTGCCGTTTTGCCCACCGGGTGCTGCTCACCGCCCGGGAGGCCGTTCTCGGAAAGCGGTTTCCAGGTGGCGCCCCCGTCGAGGGAGCGGTAGGCCCCTCCCCCGGGCCCGCCGCTGCGCAGGCCCCAGGTATTGATGTGCACGGACCACATCCCCACCAGCAGCCTGTCGGGGTTCTCCGGGTCCATGGCGAGTTCCGCGGCACCGGTCCCCTCATCGACAAAGAAGATGCGGTTCCAGGTTTTTCCGCCATCCGTCGTCTTGAACACCCCCCGCTCCTGCTGGGGCCCGTAGGTATGGCCCAGGGCGGCGGCATAGACGATATCCGGGTTGGTGGGATGCACAAGGATCCGACCGATGCGGCCCGTTTTCTCAAGGCCCATCCGCTTCCAGGTCTTCCCTGCATCCTCGGATTTATAGATCCCGTCCCCCATGGCATGGGCCGGCCGGATCACAAAGGTTTCCCCCGTCCCCACCCAGACGATATCCGGGTTGGAAGGGGCGATGGCCACCGCTCCGATGGAGGAGGCCTCCTGGTCGTCAAAGACCGGGTCCCATTCCAGGCCCCCGTCGGTGGTTTTCCAAAGGCCGCCCGAGGCCGCCCCGATATAATTGACCATCGGGTCCCCGGGAACGCCGGCAATGGCAATGGCCCGGTTTCCCTCCGGCCCGATAAAACGGAATTTCAGGTTCCCAAAGACCGAGGGATCGGTCTGGGCGAATCCCGTGGTGGATAAAAAAAGCAGTAAAATCAAGGGATACAGTCGGCTGGCCATAATGGTACGTTTGGTCTGGTAGCTACGAATATAATCAAGATTTGGTGGTATCTTTCATTGCGTTAAATCCTGTCCCATGAAAAATTTGGTCTTTTTCCTGGTCCTTGCCTTGCTCGGCTGCAGGGCCCCCGCCGACAAAAAGGAAACTGCCATAGCAGACAGGCAGCAGGAGCTCAGGCGGGAGGTGGACTCCCTCTTTCATTCAAAAATTGCGGCCGATGGCCCGGGGGCAGCTGTACTGGTCGCCTTTGATGGGAAAAAGCTCGTCGCTGATGGCTTCGGGCTGAGGGACCTGGAAGGGGAAGCCCCGATTACCCCGGCAACCAACATGAGGATGGGCTCTGTGAGCAAGCAATTTACGGCCCTGTGCATCCTGCGCCTGGCCGAACGGCAACTGTTGTCCCTCAGCGACCCGGTGACCAACTTTTGGCCCTATCCGGTTTTTGCAGGTATTACCGTAAGGCACCTGATCAACCACACCTCCGGCCTGGCGGATTATGAGAAGGCTTTTATGGAGGATTGGGACCGTTCTGAAATCGTGGAAAATGCCGATGTCCTCGACTGGCTGCAGACCAATCCGGCGCCCCTCTTCCCCCCGGGCACCCGATGGGAATATTCCAATACGGCCTATCTGGTCCTCGCCTTGTTGGTCGAAAAGGTCAGCGGGGTGCCCTTTGCCACCTTTGCGAAGGAGGAGGTTTTCAAGCCCGCAGGGATGGAGCGCACCACATTTTACAACCTTGCCGATCCTGTTGACATAGCCGAGCGCGCCTTTTGTTACGAAAAAGACAGCAGCGGGAACTGGGCGCGGACAGACGATTTCTTTTTAAATGGGGTCATGGGCGATGGGGCCCTTTACACAAGTGCGGAGGACTACTTCAGGTACGACAAGGCCCTGAGGGATACCGCCCTTGTAAGTGATCAGATGTATTCCAGGATCTTTGCCCCCAGCTCCGTGGCGATTCCAACAGAGGGCGGTTTTTTTGCCTTTATGTCGGATTTTTCGTTTTGGGATAAACAAGACATATTCTACGCCATGGGATGGTTCCGAAGCGGGGATATCGCCGTTCATTCCGGCAGTTGGTATGGCACCCGGACGTTTGTCCTCCATGAACTGGAGCGCCCGCTCACCATTGCCCTGTTTTTAAACTCAGATGCGGCCGACCTGAGAAAAGACCTGTTGAATGAGACCTGGGAGTTGGTGGATCAGTACCTTCAGGAAATAAAACCCGTAAAATGAAACCACACCTGTTTTCGATCCTCCTCGTCCTTACCCTTGGCAGTTCAAACGGTCTAATTGCCCAGAACAG
>CAZUZE010000189.1:0-5085 GCA_964624565.1 uncultured Robiginitalea sp. | reverse complement strand
GCTTCAGTCCTGGGCAGTTGCCAAACGTACTATATCCCTGTCGAGTCCTTTAGAAGCCAGTTCTCTGCAATCGACTCAACCTCCTTGAAAAGAGTAAGGACTCGAGGTCCCGCCGGTGATGTTGCCGAATATCTGGCGAATCCTATCGATCAAATAAATTGCCTTGACAAGAGCGGGAATCCAGTCATGGTCAGGAACAGCCCTTCGATAGAATCCCGAATCACCACCGAAGACGGAAAGAGGACCATATTCTACTTCGATCGTTTGTTAGTTCAAAATGACACCTTGATGGGTCATCAATCCCGATTTATTGGGTTGCCAAAGGCCATCCCATTGGACCGAATCACCAAAATTGAGATTCAGGATGGCAAAAAAGACTTCAAATACGTCAAGTAAGTTTTATTGCAACTGCCGACAACGCGTATGCCGCATTCTGGCTTCACTCCTTATGCCCGGGGCCGTTGAGCTTAATAATTATAAACACCCTCAATGATAAGATTCTTTAGGAAAATTCGTCAAAGATTCCTTTCTGAAAACAAGTTCAGTAAATATTTGATGTATGCCATTGGCGAAATTCTTTTGGTAGTGATTGGAATTTTAATCGCATTGCAAATTGATACCTGGAATGAAAACAGGATAATCAACAATTCCCTGGAATTATCAAAACAGGCGCTTTTATATGATTTAAAACTGGACAGTATCCGGTTGGAACAGGACATCCAGTCAATCGAGGGCGATTTGGCCAGGCTTTATTCATTCAATGAGCGCTTGTCAGGTCCTTACGCAACTATTGACACATTAAAAAAAATCGCGAGATACGAATACCTTCCCTTTTTCAACCCGAGCAACGAATTGAATAGGAGTGCCCTGACTTCATTATTGAACACTGGGAATATAGAATACTTCAACGAAGCTGTTAAGTCCAGAATTTTGAAGCATCATGCTGACCAGCTTGAATTGCAAAAAGTCATGGATCAAAATGTTGCAATATTTTTAGGCACGGAGTATCCTAAGGGCCCTGTAATGCAAAGCGAGAATCCAGATCCATTACTGCAATCAGCCGTTATCAGGGGGCCACTCCTGGAACGATATTGGGCTGGAAAAGGAGACGACCAATTTCTGGATAGGATGCTTTCGACAATAACCGGAAAAATACTAATGTATAATATCCTTCTCAGCGCCAAGAAGGATTTGTTTCTGAAGACCAATGAAATGATTTTTTTCCTGACTGATTTGGAGAAACAGCATGATTAATGCCATTATTTAGGATACCAAACCCAACAATCACCAAAATCAATAAGCACCATATGCTGACGGCCATTCATCCAAAACTCCCGATGCGCAACAAGGCAATGACACGGGACTATTACGTGGGAGGCCTTGGGTTCAACGAAATTGCCGACTATGGCGACTATTTGATGGTCCAGAAGGACGGCATTGAGATCCATTTCTTTGCCTTTCCCGGCCTTAACCCTGAAGCGAATTACGGGCAGGTCTATATCAGGACCGATGACATTGATTCGTACTACCAGTCCCTCCTGGACTCAAACATCGGAATACACCCCAATGGGGCTCTGGAGGCCAAGCCCTGGGGCCAACGCGAATTTTCACTGCTCGACCCGGACCATAATCTACTGACCTTTGGACAAAGCAGATAGGGGCGGGGTCAAAAGCATTTGCCGTTCCTGTAAGGAAATCAATACCCCTTTTGGCATGATCCGGGACCGGGCCGGCCGAATGGTTTTGGACTATATTTGTTTGTGATCTCCCAACAAAAAGAAACCGGCCATGGACCCGAAATTCCGCATTCTGATATATTCCCTGCTCGGCCTTCAGGTGGTGGCATCCCTCCTGGCCCTTAGTACCGGGGAGTTCCTTTTTAAATCCGGTTCCGCGGGGATCGGAGCGCTGATCCTCCTGTTGTTTTCTTCCAAGAGAAGGTTTGGCACTCCGGACCTCTGGATGCTCGTTGGGGCCTTTGGGTTCTCCATAGTGGGGGATTACTTCCTTTCGACCCGGGGTGGGGACACCCTCCGGTTTGTTTACGGTATTTTCTTTTTCTTCCTGGCCCATATCGGGTATTTGTCCTACGCCCTTTACCACGGGAAAATCCGCTGGGGATTTACGACCCTGCTCTGCGGGGGCTACCTTATCTTTTTCTTTACCTCCCTCTACCCGGCCATTTCGGACCGGGTCCTGCTATGGGCTGCCCTTGCCTACCTTTTTGTATCCTGCTTTTCCATGGGCGCCGCCTGGGGCATCCGGTTCGCGGGGTTGGCCAAATGGCTGTATGTCGGCGGGATTGGGCTGATCCTCTTTTCGGATACCTTGATCGCCCTGGCAGAATTCATGGGGCAGGCCCAATGGGATTTCCTCGTATTGCCCACCTATTACCTGGCCCACATTGTCATTACCTGGTCCGTATGGCAGCGATTCCGGACCGCCGGGGCTGTGGATTAGCGACTCCCCATTCCATCCATGGGAATGGTTCCTGGCGGGATCCATTTTTCCGTCCATTTCCAAAAACAGGATTTCCCGCCACCTGTTCGGTTCCGTCCATGGGGGAAGGGGTATTTTGGATACATTTTGCTACCTTCCCCATGTTTCTTAAGATGCCTGGAAAATACACGGTGATATGACAGGAAAGAATTGCGTGGTAACCGGTGGCAATGCCGGTATTGGATATGAAACGGCACGGGCCCTGGCGGAGGCAGGCGCCAACCTGATCATCGTCAGCCGGAACCGGGAAAAGGCGGAAGCCGCCGTGGATACCATCCGGTCCAAAGCCCCTGAAAGCCATATAGACTATGTACTGGCCGACCTGAGTTCGACCAAATCCATCCGGGGGGCCGCCGATGAAATCCTGCGGGACTTTGGCACCATTGACGTGCTGGTCAATAACGCGGGGACCTGGTTTTCAAAGCTTGAATTGACCGAGGACGGCATTGAGCGGCAGTTCGCCGTGAACCATCTCGCCTATTTCCTCCTGACCCGCGAATTGCTGGGCGCCCTGGCTTCTTCCGGGGACGGGCGCATCATTTGCGTGGGATCGGATTCGCATTTTCACGGCAAACTGCATTTCGAGGACGTGTCCCTGAGAAGCAACTACCACGGCCTTCGGGCCTATGCGCAGTCCAAGCTCGCCAATGTCATGTTCGTCTATGAGCTCGACCGGAGGCTGAGGGAACAAGGCCTGGATAATATCAGTGTCAACTGTGTGCAGCCCGGAAGGGTCAACACGGATATCGGCCTGAAACACACCATTTCGTTTCACGCCCTGGCCTGGAAAATCCGAAGGCTGGGGGGGCTCAGCCCTGCCTCGGGCGCTGCCACCTCTGTGTACCTGGCCTCGGAAGAAACCGTAAAGGGGCAAAGCGGGAAGTACTGGGACAAATGCCGGCCCAAGCCTTCTTCCCCGAACTCCTATAACAGGGAGGATGCTGCCAGGCTATGGGAACTCTCAGAATCCCTCTGTGGGATCCCGGATTACTTTGCAGTGCTTTCCAGGGTATAGGACCGGAACATCTTCTCCACAAGCCTCATTTTAATGGACATGGGAATAAGCGGGTGAAACCGGTTGATCCAGCGGTTCATCCGCCCCGGTTGTATGATAAGCCTGCCGCTGAGCAGGTATTTTACCGCATAGGTCGCTACCTGGTCGGGGTAGAGCATCAGCATCCGTGCCTTTTTCCCCTGGGCTTCAATGCGTTTGAGGCCCTCTTCGTTGGTGAGGACCGGTCCGGGACACAGGATACTCACCCGCACGCCGTATTTGTTCACTTCCTGGTTCAGGGCCATGGAAAAGGCATATACAAAGTTTTTGGTCCCCGTGTACACCGACTTATAGGGGATGGGCAGGGTGGCTTCCATACTGCTGGTATTCATGATATAGCTTTCCCCCAGCTTCTTCAGGTCCGGGAGGAAGAGGTGCGTCAGGGCCATGTATGCCTTCGTATTGAGGTCGATCATCTGGCAGTACCGCTTCAGGGGGACGTCTTCAAAGTAGCCGCTTTCCCCGATTCCCGCATTGTTGATGAGGTATTTTACCACAAAGCCGTTTTCCCTGCACCAGTGATGGATGGCAATGGCTGCTTCCGGGTCTGTAAGGTCCGTGGGGTAACACTCCGCCCGGATTTGAAAGGTCTCCTGCAGGTCTCTTTGGATTTCGTACAACTCGGGGGTATCCAGGGCCACCAGCAGGGTATTGACCTTCCGACTGGCAAATTCCCGGGCAATCTCCCTGCCAATGCCAAGGCTGGCCCCCGTGATAAGGGCGTACTCACTTTTTGATTCCATACGAGGTCAAAAGCCGTTGTATCCGAACGGCTCAAAGACCAAGATAGTCATTTCGGAAACAAATGCCGGGTGGGGCTCCCCTTTGAAAGGTGCCGGACGCACCGGAACACCTTTTGAGTTGCCGTCAGCCTGATTCAGGACCCACCAACCGCCAGAGGTAAAAAAGATACGCGGAAAGAACTATATTTAGATTGAAATACCATCGAGGCAAACCCTGTCAGAACAAACTTCCTTAAGAAAGGACCAATCCCAGACAAAATGAAATACTATTTTACCCTCCTTTTACTTTTCCCGCTGCTGTCATCCGGTCAGTTGACTGTAATTAAGGACGTGCAGGTACTCGATGTTGAAAAGCACAAGCTTATCGAGACTTCTGTAGTTGTCGAAGGTGAAACCATTCGGGAATTGGCTCGTTTTAACCGGATCAAAACCGGTCCGGAAGACCGGATTATCGAGGGAAAGGGCAAATTCCTCATTCCAGGCCTTATAGACTCCCACATCCACTTTTTTCAATCCGGCGGCCTCTATACCCGGCCGGATGCCGTGGACCTGAGGGCAAAGCGGCCGTATTCCGAAGAACTGCAATTCGCCAGGGATAACATTTCGGACTACCTCAGGCGGTATCTCAGACTGGGCATTACAGGGGTCGTCGATGTGGGCGGGCCCTTCTGGAATTTCAAAGTGAGGGACTCCCTCGCCAGGCTGCAAACCGGGCCGGAGGTCCTGGTAACGGGGCCGCTTTTTTCTATAGTGGACCGGCCGCAGCTGGACGAGGGCGACCCCCCGATT
>CAZUZE010000188.1:0-5092 GCA_964624565.1 uncultured Robiginitalea sp. | reverse complement strand
TAAGGTGTTCCACCGGGTTCTCTATAGCTTCCTTTACGGCCACGAGGAATCCGACGGATTCCCGCCCGTCTATGATGCGGTGGTCATAAGAAAGGGCCACATACATTACAGGGGCCACAACAATGGCACCGTCCTTTACAACCGGACGGTCCACAATATTGTGCATCCCCAGGATCCCGCTCTGAGGAGGGTTTATGATGGGGGTGGACAGCATGGACCCGAAAACACCCCCATTGGAGATCGTAAAGGTGCCTCCTGTCATTTCATCCACGGTAATCTCCCCGTCCCGCGCCCGCAGCGCCAGGCGCTTTACTTCCGCTTCCACCCCGCGGAAAGAGAGGTTTTCCGCGTTTCGGATCACCGGTACCATAAGCCCTTTTGGCCCTGAAACGGCAATGCTGATGTCGCAGAAATCGTAGGTGATCATTTCCTTTCCGTCTATCATGGAATTTACGGCCGGGTACATCTGAAGTGCCCGGATGACCGCTTTGGTAAAAAAGGACATAAACCCGAGGCTCACCCCGTGCTTTTCCTTAAAGGCGTCTTTGTACCTGGCCCGGAGTTCGAAAACCGCGGACATGTCCACCTCGTTGAAAGTGGTCAGCATGGCGGTCTCATTCTTCGCAGACACCAGCCGCTCTGCTACCTTTCTCCTCAGCATGGACAACTTGCTCCGGCTCTCCCCCCGAGAACCCGTCCCCGGGGTGCCCATGGACGGGACCGCAGAAACGGCATCCTCCTTAAGGATGCGGCCGTCCTTCCCGGTGCCCTTCACCGAGGCGGGGTCAATCCCTTTCTCTTCGAGGATTTTGCGGGCTGCCGGGGAGGGAGCCCCCGTGGCGTGTGAGGCCGGCTTCGCCTGCTTCTCAACAGGCTTTTCGGCAGGTTCTGCCGCTTTTTCAGCAGTTTTATCCGGGACAGCCCCCCCTGCCTCAGCCGCATCACCTGCTGGCCTGGATGCACTCGTATCGATATGGCATACTACTTCCCCTACACCCACGGCATCGCCTTCTTCTGCCTTCAGGGTGATGATGCCGCTTGCCTCGGCCGGGAGCTCCAGTGTGGCTTTGTCCGAGTCTACCTCGGCAATGGCCTGGTCCTTTTCAACATAATCCCCGTCGCTTACCAGCCATTGGGCGATCTCGACCTCCGTTATAGACTCCCCTGGTGAGGGGACTTTCATCTCTAAAATCATGCAGTGCGGTATTTAGTGCGTTATTCGATGTTTTTTATAAAATCTTCCTTTACAGGCATATACTCCTCGCGTGGCGTTCCGTTGGCCAAAATCCGCCGGAACAAAAGCCGCGCCCCCGTGGCTTTGTGAATGTCGCGGGTGTTCTGTAATTGCAAATGCAGATGGGGCTCCGTGCTGTTCCCGGAATTCCCGCACCTGGCCAGTACCTGGCCTTTCTTTACCTGGTCTCCTTTTCCCACCAGCAGGGAGCCCTCCATCAGGTGGCCCATGAGGACATACTCCCCGGCAGCGGTTTTCAGCACCAGGACATTCCCGGTCACGAATATCGGATTTGTCTCCCCGGGCACGTTGTCCGGAACCCCATCCACCGCCAATACGATCGTGGCGTCACAAGGGGCCAGGATTTCCTCCCCGAAGGCGAAATAACTTTCATTCTTTTTGGGATCCCCGCTGTGGGATGACCCGTTGGCCACTTTCATGATGTCATAGGCAAACTGCTGATTGACATCTGCCATATGGTAGTTCTGGGCTTCCGTCTCCCCACCCCAGTAGACGAACCATTCCCCCCTGAAGGGCAGGTCCATCGCTGTGGTGTTTCGCTCCAGGACCGGGGCCGCGACATGGGGCTTGACGTACAATCCGGCAATCTGGTTTTCCGCATTGAGGGCGAGCTGCATATCCAGGACCGCGCGTTCAAAGGTGGCTTTGTAGATATGGGCCCCGCCTGATTGTTTGTAAAATTCCATCTCCTTCAGATCCCCGGAACCTGCCCGGATGTTCATCCCGAAGAATGCTGCCGTTTTCTCCATGGGAAGTGCCGCCTTCATCTCAGGGGAAAACATCTCAAAGATGTCTGCGTAGGCCTCCTGGTTATAGGAAGCCATCAACGCATCGGCAACTTTCCGATAGCGGGCCTCCTCCGTCTGGGCCGCAGCAGGGTGCAAAAATGGGAGGAGCAGAAAGAAGAACAAATATCTCATTTTGCCTCCACGGTTTGTCCCGTCGTCAGGGACTGATTGTCCTTTTCCCTGTCAAAGACGTAATCGATGACCTGCTGATGCCGCAATTTTGAGCGAAGGGCACTTCCTGCAGCCGGCGAGGCGTAAAACCTCCGGGAGGCTACCCGAAAACGTTGCGCATCCGGGAAATGAAGCAGCAAGTGGCTCCAGGCACCCATGTTCCTGGGTTCTTCCTGGGCCCAGACGATATCGTCTGCGTTCTTGTACCTGGAGATGATCTCCTGCATCTGGGCCGCAGGCACCGGGAAGAGTTGTTCCAGGCGCACCAGGGCAACATCATCCCTGTTGAGTTTTTCCCTCTCAGCCAACAGGTCGAAATAGAACTTCCCGGTACAGAAAACCAGCGTTTTCACATCCCTGACGGCCACCGAAGCGTCATCTATTACCTCCTGAAAACGCCCGTCCGTCAGCTCTGCCACAGTGGAGACGCATTTGGGGTGGCGCAGAAGGCTCTTTGGGGTAAAGACGATAAGGGGTTTTCGGTACCCGACCAGCATTTGCCTCCGGAGCAGGTGGTACAGGCTCGCCGGGGTACTGCAATCCGCGACGAACATATTATCGCGGGCACAGAGCTGCAGGTAGCGCTCCATCCGGGCGGAGGAGTGTTCTGCCCCCTGCCCCTCATATCCGTGGGGCAGCAACATCACCAGGCCGTTCTGCAACTTCCATTTGTCCTCGGCCGCCGAGATGTACTGGTCGATCATGATTTGGGCCCCGTTGCTGAAGTCACCGAACTGGGCTTCCCATATGGTCAGCGTATTCGGGCTCGCCATGGCATACCCGTAATCAAAGCCCAGGACGCCGTATTCGGAAAGCAATGAGTTGTAGATCTGGAATCGGCCCTGTTTTTCCCCGATCTGGTTCAACAACAGGATCTCCTCTTCGCTTTCTTCCACCTTGATCACGGCATGCCGGTGCGAAAAAGTGCCGCGCTCCACATCCTGCCCCGTCATGCGGACCCCGTATCCCTGGTCCAGAAGGGTTCCGTAGGCCAGGAGTTCCCCCATGGCCCAATCCAGGGTCTCCGTTTCAAAAAACATCTTCTTCCGATCCGCAACCAGCCGTTCGATTTTCCGGAGGAATTTCTTTCCTTTTGGCAGCTCCGTGATCGCCCGTGCAATCACTTCCATCCGCTCCCTCGGGAAGGTCGTGTCCACAGGCTGCATCATGACGTCTTCCCCTACCCGCTCGAAACCGCTCCATTCGTCCTGCATAAAGGGCTTGATAATGGTTTTTTCCTCCTTGCGGCTGTCCTCGAGTTCGATCTCCAGGCTCTCCTTGTATTTTGTTTCCAGCTCCTGCACATAGCCGGCGTCGATAACCCCCTCTGCGATCAGTTTTTCCGCATAGATATCACGGGGATTCTTGTGGCTTGATATGATCTTGTACAATTTGGGCTGGGTGAACCGGGGTTCATCCCCCTCGTTGTGACCGTATTTTCGGTACCCGAGCAAGTCGAGGAACACATCGCTCTTAAAGCGCATCCGGTACTCGAGGGCAAACAACGAGGCGTGCACCACGGCTTCCGCATCATCCGCATTGACGTGCAGGACCGGGGACAGGGTCACTTTGCCCACGTCCGTGCAATAGGTAGAGGTCCTCCCGTCCAGGTAATTGGTCGTAAAGCCAATCTGGTTGTTGACGACGATGTGAATGGTCCCGTCTGTGCGGTACCCTTCAAGGCCCGCCATCTGGACTACTTCATAGACGACCCCCTGCCCTGCGATCGCGGCATCCCCGTGCACCAGGATGGGCAGCACCCTGGAAAAATCCCCGGGAAAATGGGTGTCCTGCTTGGCCCTGGCGATGCCTTCAACCACGGGGCCAACGGCTTCGAGGTGGGAAGGGTTCGGGGCGATATTCATGTTGATCTTATGCCCGGACGAGGTCTGCCGCTCAGAAGTCCAGCCCAGGTGGTATTTGACATCCCCGTCAAAAATTTCCTGTTCGTAGTCCTTCCCGTCGAATTCGCTGAAAATGTCCCGCGCGGCCTTTCCGAAAATATTGGTCAGGACGTTGAGGCGGCCCCGGTGGGCCATCCCCATGGTAAACTGCCGGACACCGAGCTCGGCGGCCCGCTCCACGATGGCGTCCAAAGCGGGGATGAGGGATTCATTCCCCTCCAGGGAAAACCGTTTCTGCCCGACGTATTTCGTATGTAAAAAGGCCTCAAAGGAAACGGCCTCATTTAACTTGAAGAGGATATGCTTCTTCCGCTCCGGGGAAAAATCGGGGTGGTTGTCATTGACATTGAGCCAGTCCTGAATCCAGGCGACCCGCTCCGGTTTGCGGATGTACATGTATTCCACACCAATGGCGTCGCAGTAGATCCGCTGCAGGTGGAGAATGATTTCCCTGAGCGTACTGGGGCCCATACCCAGAATTTCTCCCGCATTAAAAACGGTGTCCAGGTCTGCTGCCTCCAGGCCAAAGTTCTCAATATCGAGTTTGGGGGAGTATTTTCTGCGCTCCCGAACCGGGTTGGTTTTGGTGAACAAATGCCCCCGGCTGCGATAGCCATCGATCAGGCGGACGACCTGGAATTCCTTCTGCATGGATTCCGGCATGGGCACCGAAACCCCCGCCCCCGTATGTACCAGCCCGCGTTCCGAATCGATGCCTATTTCCTCAAGGGCGCTTTCCATCCCGAAGTCGAAACCCTGGAAAAAAGCACGCCAGCTCGGCTCCACCCGGTCGGGATTCGAGAGGTACTGATCGTAGAGGTCTGAAAAAAAAGCGGTGTGAGCCGCGTTTAAAAAGGAGTACTTATCCATAAAAAAGGCTTGCGTTTTCCCGAAAGCAAAATAAGACCAAAAATACAATATTTCATCTGTAATCCCCTAACTTTACGGGTAATTCGTAAAAACACCAAACGTGA
>CAZUZE010000187.1:0-5113 GCA_964624565.1 uncultured Robiginitalea sp. | reverse complement strand
CGCGGCATAGCTGCTGTTGCTCTTGGGGGATGAGGCCAGGTAGACGGCACATTGCCCCAGGATGATCCTGGCCTCTGGAAGCCCGATTACCTGTACCGACTGGAACGTTGCATTGGCCATGACCAGGGCGGTCGGGTTCGCAAGGCCGATATCCTCGGAAGCGGCGATCAGCATCCGCCTGGCGATAAATTTCACCTCCTCTCCTGCCTCCACCATACGCGCGAGCCAGTAGACCGCCGCATTCGGATCGCTTCCCCGTATCGATTTTATAAACGCCGAAATAATGTCGTAGTGCTGTTCCCCGGTCTTGTCATACCTGAGCGGGTTCTCCTGCACAATTTCGCGAACCCGCGCATCGGTGATCTGTACTTTTTCATCCGGCGCCGCCGCCACCACCATTTCAAAAATATTGAGCAGTTTGCGGCCGTCCCCCCCCGAGAGGCGCAGCAACATGTCTGTTTCGGCCAGGAACACGTCCCTCGATTTCAGCCAGGGGTCTTTGTCCATGGCCCGTTTGAGGAGTTCGAGCAAATCCCCCTTCTCCAGTGCATTGAGGATATAGACCTGACAGCGGGAGAGCAGGGCGGGGATGACTTCGAAGCTCGGGTTTTCCGTGGTGGCCCCGATGAGGGTTACCCACCCTTTTTCAACCGCCCCCAGGAGGGAATCCTGCTGGGACTTGCTGAAGCGGTGGATTTCGTCAATGAATAAAACCGGGTTCCGGGTGGTGAACAGCCCGCCTTGCTGCCGGGCCTTGTCCAGGACGTCCCGGATGTCCTTTACCCCGCTGTTGATGGCGCTGAGGGTAAAGAAAGGGCGTCCGCTCTGCGCGGCAAGGACCTGTGCCAGGGTGGTTTTTCCCGTCCCGGGCGGGCCCCACAGGATCAGGGAGGGGAGGTTTCCCTGCCGGACCTGCCGGTACAGGGCCCCCTGCGGGCCCACCAGATGCTCCTGGCCGATGATCTCATCCAGTTTTTCGGGGCGAATGCGCTCTGCCAGGGGTTCGTTCATGGGTTAAAAATACTACAAATAGGGGTTTTCCTTGAGGGCATCCGGGAATTTCCTTTGGACTTTCACCGGCTTCCTTAGTACCTTGCGGCAAATGCGCGACGAGGCCTTTTACCGGTATACCAGTGCAGTCCTCCTGGTCCCTTTCTGCCTTTTGCTGGGGATTTGGACAGTCTATTATTTCGAGCTGCGCCTGGGGATCAACCTCAACAGCTGGGGGATATATCCCCGCACCGCAAGGGGGTTGCGAGGAATTTTTACCTCGCCCTGGATACACGGTTCCCTCGGGCACCTCTTCAACAACTCCATCCCCCTTGTCGTCCTCACTGCGGCGCTTTTTTATTTCTACCGGCAGGTTGCCTGGAAGGTCCTTTTTCTGGGAATCCTCTTCTCCGGGCTGATCACCTGGCTGATCGGCAGGCCTTCCTACCACATCGGGGCAAGCGGCCTGATCTACGTGCTGGCCAGCTATATCTTTTTCAAGGGGATTATCACCAGGTATTACAGGCTCGTCGCCCTGTCCCTTGGGGTCGTTTTCATCTATGGCGGCATGCTCTGGTATATATTCCCCGTCCTCGACGGCATGTCCTGGGAAGGCCATCTCGCCGGGTTCCTCACAGGGCTGCTGCTCGCTTTTTTCCTAAAGATACCCGTTCCGGCACCTATCAAATACCCTTGGGAATCAGAGGATTACCCGGAAGAAGAAGATCCGTTTATGAAACACTTCGATGCGGACGGGAATTTTATTGAACATCCGCCGGGGCAGGCTCCGGAACGTACTGAAGGGGTCCAGATCCGCTATCACTACCGCAAAGGGGACGAAGCCCCCGGGGACTAGGGTTGTGAGAGTCGCTGGCGGACGACCTCATAGAGGAAGACGCCACAGGCCACCGACACGTTCAGGGAGGCGATGGTGCCGCTCATGGGGAGCCGGGCATTTTGGTCTGCCAGTTTGAGGACCGCAGGGGAGACCCCTTTTTCCTCAGACCCCATCACAAGGGCCGTGGCACCTGTCAGCCGGGTCTCATAGATCGTACTGCTGGCTTTTTCAGAGGCCGTTACCACCTGCACCCCGCTGGCCTGCAGGTAAAACACCGCGTCTTTGATATGCGGACAGCGCCCCAGGGGCACGCTGAAGACGGCCCCTGCAGAGGTCTTCACCGTATCGGCTGTGATCGGGGCAACCCCCCCCTGGGGCAGCAGGACCGCGTGTACGCCCGTACAGGCGGCCGTACGGATGATGGCCCCGAGGTTCCGGACATCGGACACCCCATCGAGCAGCAAAAAAAGCGGGGTTTCGGTTTCTGAGAGTATCCGGTCAATCAGGGGCTGGTACTCTTCGAGGCGGACCGGGGAAATGGTGGCCACGGCACCCTGGTGGTTGCGGTCCCTGAAGCGTTCCAGGCGCTGGGCGGGCACAAAACTCACCCGGGCCCCTTTCTTCCGGGCAAGGTGTTGCAGGGTTTTGGCCAGGCCCCCTTTCAAACCGTTTTCGAGATAGATGCGATCGATGGCCAAACCGGATTCGAGGGCCTCTATAATCGCCCGTATCCCATAGATTTGGGTTTCCTGTTCCATGAATTAGAAGTACAATGATAGCGGGAGGCACACGCAGGTATTCCCCAATGAAGGGCCATGGATGCCCCTCGGACAGGATCCTGAAAAGCCCGACATCAACCCGGTACCCCGCCCTTTTTAAATGGCCGTATTCCGGTCCATGAAGAGGATGATCCGGACCAGGTCTGCTTCTTCGCCCAGGTCGAGGTCATTTTCCTTGATAAAGGCCTTCAGGCTGGCTTTCTCGTCGGAATCCAGGTCGCTGTAAAGCTTGCTCTTCTTGGCCACCAGTTCGTCGATGCGGTCCACGCCCGCTTTCTGGACATAGTACTCCTCGAACTGGGAAAAACGGCTTGGGGTTTCCTGCACAAAGGAGTTGGCCGCCTTGGCCCCTTCGGTGAATTTGACGTGGGTGCGTTTGTACAAATCGTAGTTCTCCCCATCGACGAGCTGGGTTAGGTACCCGTTGAGCGTTTTGCCCTGTTTGTCGATGAAGGTCATAAAGCGCATGGGGTTGCCATCCACCTTTAGGATCACGTTTTTATCGCGGCTCAGGCCCCGGTATCCTTCTTCCGAAGGGCTGTCCTTCACCTCGATCTCCTCGTTCAGGGCATTGTAGCGGTAAAAGACCCGGCCCAGTTTTTCCTCCTTGTAAAAGAGTTCGGCAGGCTGGAAGTCGTTTGCGGTGTAAGGGGATCCGGCAAAGCTCTCCCACTCGATGGTCCGTTTTTTTGAGGCTTCGGATATGGGCCCCAGCAATGTGGCAATGGCCCCAGCGGTTGCCCCTTGCGCGGCCCCGCCCGATGTCATATTGGTCTGTATCTGGCCCGAGTACTGTCCGTAGGAGGTCCCGGTGATCGCAAAAGCCAGTGAAAGTGTTAAAATGCTGTGTTTCATCTTCATAGAATTTGGTTAAAGGTACATATTATTTGGTTAGGGGTGAAGTGCCCGGGACATTATTTCCATAACGATAGAGCAGGGGGGGCTCGTCATTGCGCCCGGCCAGGAGCCAGAAACCCCCATTATCCCTGAAGGCAACCATGGATTTGAGGTTCCCCCTCAGGTAGAGCCCGGACTGGGTATGCGGCAGTACCTGATACCTGCCGTTGTTCAGGGAGAGGAGGACAGTCCCGGAAATCGCATCGAGACGGGGGGTTTCCACCTCCGTTTCGTAAATATTCCCCGCGAGGATCAGGTCTTCCGCCCCGTCCCCGTTCAGGTCTTCCGCCAAAAGGGCGAAGAGGGGGTTCATCTGGGCCTCGGCCGGCAGGGGGATGGGGGTAAAGCTGCCATCCCCCTTATTGAGGAGCAAATAGCTCGTAAAGCTGGTGACCTCGCGTTCATAACTATTCGCAAGGGATTCCCCGTAGACCTCCTCCAGGCTTGCGCTGGCAAATTCGCTGTAGCTGGGGAATTTCTGGGCGATAAAGGGCATTTGCTGGGAGGAGCACTCCCGGCCCCGGACCGGGACGTATTTCCCTTCGTATTTTTTGCTCAGGACGATATCCGGCGTCCCGTTGTCGTCAAAGTCCGTGGCGAAGACCTTAAAAGGCTTGTCGGGGCTGGCGCTGAACTTCAGGTTCGTCCCGGCGTTGCCGATGACGTAGTCCGGGTGCCCGTCGGAATTGGCGTCCGTCTGATGAACGGAAAACCACCAGCCCTTCATGGGGACCCCAAGGGTTTCCGGGTCCTGCAACTCAAAGGAGGTCCCTGTATTTTTAAAGAACCCGACCCCGGTCCATTCCCCCAGGGCGATAAAATCCTCCTTCCCGTCAGCGTCAAAATCGGTGACCAGGATGTCATTGACAATGCCGAAATCGCCAAAAGCAGGGGCGGTTTCCCTGGTGACATCCGTCAGGACACCGGACCGGTTCTCAAGCAGGACGGAAGGGGCGTGGCGCGGATAGTTTCCCGCGAGGATGCGGTTCCCGACCACCAGGTCCTGATCGCCGTCCTTGTCAAAGTCCAGGGCCGCCACGGCCTTTCCGCTGTAGCTCCCGGAAGTCACCAGCCGATCGGTATCCCTGCGGAAGTTGCCGGCCCCGTCGTTGAGGTACACCCGGTCCTGATAGAGGGAGGAGCCCTGCTCAAATTCATTGCCCCCGCTTACCACGTAGAGGTCGAGGTCCCCGTCGGAGTCCAGGTCGAAAAGGACGGATTCCATGTCCTCATAGACTTTATCCTGTTCAAAGGCCGCCTGGGGTACGGTTTGGAACCCCCGGGGCGTTTTCAGGAGCAGCACCCCTGCCTGTCCGGAGGCCCCGCCCATGTAGGCGTCCATCAGGCCATCCCCGTTTACGTCCCCCGTGCTGAAATAGGGCCCCAAATTCGATTGTTTGTAGGGAAGCAGGATTTCAGTCTCAAAATCGTTGAAGGGGTTCTCCTTGTGTCTGGCAGTAATTCCCTTGGAGGCGGGGTCTTCAGGCTCGAACAAGGTGGGCTTTTCGGCCGGCCAGGCCCCGGGCCGGGCCTCCGCTTTGCGCACCTCCAGGGTCTTGTTTGCCGCGATGCCGGTGAGCCACTCGTCCAGCACCTCGGTCGAGCGCGC
>CAZUZE010000186.1:0-5115 GCA_964624565.1 uncultured Robiginitalea sp. | reverse complement strand
TTCAATACCTCTAAGATACATATTATAATATACAGGTCGCTAAATACGCTACTCAGTCCTTCAGGATGGCTAGGGGGATTTCAATTTGCGCACAGGGGCGTTGGAAATTACCTCTGAGAGGATAATGTGGGTGCGGGTCTCCCCGTACTGTATCAGCTGATCTATAAACTTTTCCAGGTGGTACTGGTCCAGGAAGATCACTTCCATGATGATGTTTTCATTCCCGGTAATCCGGTAGCAGTTGACCACCTCCTCCAGGTTGCGTACGTGCTCGAGAAAGGGCTTCAGCTTGCCCATAAACGCCCTGAGGGTGATAATGGCCTTGAGTTGGTACCCGAGTTTGGTATGGGAAACCCCGGTCCAGTACCCTTCGATGATCCCCAGGTCTTCCATCCGCTTTACCCGTTCGGCCACCGCCGGTGGTGTCAGGCCGATTTCCCTCCCGATCCCCGACAGGGAGGCCCGGGAATTTCGCTGCAAAACCCCGAGTATTTCCCAGTTTATGCCGTCCAATTTAAAATCCAAGGTTATATAGTCTTTTTCTTAATGAATTAAAGTTGTATCCTTAATTTTCATGTTTAATGTAAAGTAAACGGCGGGATTTTCAAAGTAATTTACCTTAAAATTGCTGGACTGAAATGACACCTACCGGTTTTAGTCAACTTCCCATATACCGAAAGGCGCTCGAATTGCAAAGCCTGGGCCGCGCCCTTGCCTATTGCGTATCGGGCCGCAGGGACTTTCCAGGCCTGGTTTCTTCTGACAGCCTCAGGGACCAGGTTGCCGAGGCCCTGCTTACGGATGCCACCCTGATCCGCAAACAAATCGCACTGGCCGCCAGCACGCCCTCCCTGAACATCCGCCGGCAGAGCCTGCAGTTCATCAGCATCATGATCCGCAACCTGAACAGCTATATCAGGGGGCTCGAAATGGACAACACCCGGGAACGGGAATACCTGGAGGTAATGCGTTCCGAACTCCGGAGTTTCCGCAAATCCTATAAAGCCTGGCGCAGAAGCCTGGGATAATTTCCCCTTTTTTCCGCACTCCTACATATTCCGGCGGTACTGCCCGCCTACCTCGAAAAGTGCCTGGGTTATTTGCCCGAGGGAACACACCTTGCAGACTTCCATCAGCACCCCGAACATATTTTCATTCCGTATGGCCGCCTGCCTCAGGTCCGCAAGGCGCCGTGTGGCCTCGGCTTCATGCTGCCGGTGGACCCGTTCCAGGGTTTGGATCTGCAATTGCTTCTCCTCCTCGGTGGCCCGGATCACTTCAGCCGGCAATATCGTGGGGGACCCTTTGGAATTCAGGAAGGTATTCACCCCGATGATCGGGTATTCCCCCGTGTGCTTGAGCATTTCGTAATGCAGGCTTTCATCCTGGATGCGCGATCGCTGGTACATCGTCTCCATGGCCCCCAGCACCCCTCCCCTTTCGGTCAGGCGGTCAAACTCCAGCAGGACGGCCTCCTCGACCAGGTCTGTAAGCTCCTCGATGATAAAGGACCCCTGCAGGGGGTTCTCGTTTTTGGCCAGTCCGAGTTCCTTGTTTATGATCAGCTGAATCGCCATGGCGCGCCTTACGGATTCTTCCGTTGGGGTGGTGATAGCCTCATCATAGGCGTTGGTATGCAGGGAATTGCAGTTGTCGTAAATGGCGTACAGCGCCTGGAGCGTGGTCCGGATGTCGTTAAAATCGATTTCCTGGGCGTGCAGGCTCCTGCCTGAGGTCTGGATGTGGTATTTCAGCATCTGGGCCCGCGGGTCGGCCCCGTATTTCTCCTTCATGGCCTTGGCCCAGATCCGCCGGGCCACCCGCCCGATTACGGCGTATTCCGGGTCGATCCCGTTGGAAAAGAAAAACGACAGGTTCGGCCCGAATTTATTGATGTCCATGCCCCGGCTCAGGTAGTATTCCACATAGGTAAACCCATTGGAAAGCGTAAAGGCCAGCTGGGTAATGGGGTTTGCGCCCGCTTCTGCGATATGGTATCCCGAAATCGAAACGGAATAGAAGTTCCGCACTTCATGTTCGATAAAATATTCCTGTACATCCCCCATCAGGCGGAGGGCGAACTCCGTCGAAAAAATACAGGTGTTCTGGGCCTGGTCCTCCTTGAGGATATCCGCCTGCACGGTCCCCCGGACCCGTTTGAGGGTTTCGGCCCGTATCCCGGCATAGACGTCCCCCGGGAGCACCTGGTCCCCGGTAACCCCCAAAAGCATCAGCCCGAGCCCGTCGTTCCCCTCGGGCAATCCCCCGGTATAGGTAGGTGGCTCCATCTCCTTTTCCTTGTAAATCGCCGTGATTTTAGCCTGCACCTCCTTTTCAAGGCCTTCGGCCCGGATGTATTTCTCACAGGCCTGGTCGATGGCCGCATTGAGGAAAAATCCGAGCAGCATGGGGGCCGGGCCATTGATGGTCATGCTCACAGAGGTCTTCGGGTCGGAGAGGTCAAATCCGGAATACAGCTTTTTGGCGTCGTCCAGGCAGCAGATGGAAACCCCGGCATTGCCGATCTTGCCATAGATATCCGGCCGGCGCCCCGGGTCCTGCCCGTAAAGGGTTACCGAATCGAATGCCGTGGAAAGCCGTTTGGCGGGCATTTCCAGGGAAACATAATGAAACCTCCTGTTGGTCCGTTCCGGGCCCCCTTCCCCGGCGAACATCCGGGTAGGGTCCTCCCCTTTGCGCTTAAAGGGATAGAGCCCTGCCGTATAGGGGAATTCCCCGGGCACGTTCTCCTGCAGCGACCACGCCAGGATTTCCCCCCAGCTCCGGTAACGGGGCAGGGCCACTTTTGGGATTTGCAGGTGGGAGAGGGATTCGGTGTGCGTGTCGATTTTCACCTCCTTGCCGCGAACGGTAAAGGAATACACGGATTCCCTGTAGCGTTTCTTAAGGGCCGGCCATGCGAGCAGCAGGTCCCAGTAATGTGGGTTCAGGTTTTTGTGCTCTGCCTCAAACCGGGTGACCAGCGCTTCCATCAGGGCATGGTCCGCGGCCGGGACCCCGGTATTGTTGAGCACCCCGCGGTCCACCCCTCCGGGGTTCAGGGCCTCCTGCCCCGTGGCATCCAGCCCCGCAAGGGTACATATGGAAAGGTACAGGCCGTAGAGGCGCTCGGCCACTTCCACCTGTTTGCGGACCATTAGGTCATAGCCCCTGTTCGTCTCTGAAATTTCCGACAGGTAGCGGGTGCGCGCCGGGGGGATAATAAAGATTTTCTCGGGATCCTCCCCGCCACTGGCAACATCGGACGGGGCGGCCCAGGCAAACCCCTTTGCCGCGAGGTTTTGCATTACGGCCCTGAAGAGCCGGTTCATCCCGGGGTCGTTAAACTGGGAGGCAATCGTTCCGTAAACCGGCAGGGAATCAGGCTCGGCCTCCCACAGCCCGTGATTCCGCTGGTATTGTTTCCTTACATCGCGCAGCGCATCGGCCGCACCCCGTTTATCGAATTTATTGATGGCCACCAGGTCGGCAAAGTCTAGCATGTCGATTTTCTCGAGCTGGGTCGCCGCCCCGAACTCAGGGGTCATCACATAAAGGGACAGGTCTGAGTGTTCCAGGATTTCCGTATCGGACTGCCCGATCCCGGAGGTCTCCAGGACAATGAGGTCAAAACCCGCAGCCTGCAGGACGGAGACCGCTTCCTTGACGTGTTTGGAAAGGGCCAGGTTGGATTGGCGGGTAGCCAGGGAACGCATATATATATTAGGGTGGTGGATCGCATTCATCCGGATCCGGTCTCCGAGGAGGGCACCCCCTGTTTTGCGCTTGGACGGGTCCACGGAAATGATCCCAAGGGTCTTTTCCGGGTGTTCGTGGATAAAGCGCCGCACCAGTTCATCCACCAGGCTGCTCTTGCCTGCCCCGCCGGTGCCCGTGATCCCGAGGACAGGCGCTGCCTGGGCGGGCTTTGGAAAGGATTTTTGCAGTTCCTGATAGGCCTCCGGCCGGTTTTCGGCCAGGCTGATCAGGCGCGCCAGGGTCGGGACGTCCTTTTTGCGGATCAGGTCGGGAAGGGGTTCCCGATCCGGCAGGGGCAATTCCGAGACCGGATAGTCCGCTGTCGCGACCAAATCGTTGATCATTCCCTGCAGCCCTAGTTCCCTTCCGTCATCGGGGGAATAGAGCCGGGTTATGCCATAGGACATGAGGGCCTCGATTTCTTTGGGAAGGATCACCCCACCTCCCCCTCCGAAGATCTGGATATGGCCGCTGTTTTTCTCCCGGAGCAAATCGTGCATATACCGGAAGTATTCATTGTGCCCCCCCTGGTACGAAGTCATGGCAATGGCATTGGCATCCTCCTGTATCGCACAATCCACAACCTCGGCCACAGACCGGTCGTGCCCCAGGTGGATGACTTCCACCCCCGTGGCCTGGATGATGCGCCTCATGATATTGATAGCCGCGTCATGCCCGTCAAAAAGGGAGGCCGCCGTAACGATCCGGATTTTGTGTTTGGGTTTATAGGGGGTCTGGGCTTTCATGGATCTGTGCGCTTAACGGGGTGCAATTTACCGAAAATGAAAAAAATCTGCGCCCTTGTTTCGGATAGTTTAGCATCCGGGGCATATAAGGGGCTTCAATTTTGAATCCTTCAACAAAATCTTCAAATACAACCAGGTTTCCCGTGGGCCTGACGGGACATTTATTGCACTGAAATTTTTCCTCCGGGCAAATACTAAAGGGTTTAATTCCTGCGTTATTTATTAAAGAGGGTATAATCATATGGTGCAGCAAAGTTCAGGCTAAGGAATTTTACCGCACCCTGAAATTTTACCACAGATCATTTGAGTTAGTATTTTTGAGTTAGTTAGTGTAAGGCCCCGCCCGTCCCAGGCGGGGTTTTATTTTGGCGGTGCGCCCCGTGCAGAAATCAGCCCCTTACCTTTCGGTAGGTCCCGTCAAACAGCGTCTGTACAACAGTATCGTTTTCAAGTACCTGCCAGAGTTGGCGCACGGTACCGTCCGGGTTTGGCGTCCAGGTAATCCGGTTCCGGCGAGGCTGCCCTTCCTCACCGCGAAACGGTTCCGAGCGGAGCACCATCTGGTTTCCATCCATACCCCCTGAGAGTCGCAGCACATTGCCGTTACTGT
>CAZUZE010000185.1:0-5122 GCA_964624565.1 uncultured Robiginitalea sp. | reverse complement strand
CATGGGTTGCATCCGTTAAAGGTGCAAATCCGATTTCGTTCCGGCAAGCGAAAGAGCAATTGGTTGTGGTTCAATCGGGAAATTATACCTTTTTTAAGGGATACGAACCGGAAGATCGGCTCGGCTGTCGGCAGTTTTACATCTTATAGGCCCCATAGCAGACCCTACCGAAAGCCCTGAATAACAAGTCCATTAATCATGGGATTTGCCTGTTTTCTGGCCATACCTCTGCAGGGAACGGAAAGAGGCGTAGTACTTGTAAATGTTGCTCACATACTGCACAGGTTCACGCCCCACCTCGCGGGCGGCGACCAGTTCGACCTGTCCGAACCATTCATTCGGGTTGAGCCCCTGGGCAGCCGTTAATTTGAGGATTTGGCTCATCTTTCCCGGGCCCACGTTATAAGCTGCCAGGCTGAACAACAGGGCATTCAGCGGATCGATGGCAGGGTCGCTGAAATAGCGGCTCCGCAGGAAATCGAGGTATTTGGCGGCCGCATGTATGTTGTTTTCCTTATCGTACACGTTGTCGATGCCCACATTGGCGTCAGCCGCAGTGCTTGGCTTGATCTGCATGATCCCCACCGCCCCCGCCGGACTTATTTTGCTCTGGTCGAGCTGTGATTCCTGATAGCCCTGGGCCGCCAGCAGCAACCAGTCAATGTTATACTGCGTACCATATTTCATGAAAAGGGCCCGGAGTTCCACGAAGCGGCCCAACGCTTCCTGAGAATTGGCCTTGCCGATATAATCCCGCCGGTCGAGGTATTTGTTCAGCAGGATATTCCCCATCAGGGTGCCCTGTTTATTTTCCCTCACAATCGCATTCACCGCCTCTTTCAGCTTCGGGCTGTTCTTTCGCATCGCCCAGGCAACCTTACCCCCTGATTTTATGGCCAGTTCATCATGCACCCGGATATTTTCCAGCATGGGCTCCCAAAGTTTGGCCGTAAACCCGCTGGTGACTGTTATCGGTATAATCCCGGCATGTACCATCTCGAGCAGATCGTCGTCTTCGAGATGTTCGTCGACGGGCTTAATGGCGATCTCCTGATTGCCGACCTTCCGGAGGGAATCATTCAGGTTTTCAAGATGCTCGTAATAGCTGCTCGACCGTCGCACATAGACCGTGTCTCCGAGCAGATCCTCCAGGCCGGCCAGGGGGCGGGCCGCCGGGCCGGAGACTACCAGTTCGCGCCAGGTATTCAAGAGGGGTTCGGAAAAAGCGACAACCTCCTGCCGTTTGTCGGTAATGACCAGGTTGGCCGCAACAATATCGCCGTATCCCTCCAGAAGGGCCGGCAACATCCGGTCCCTGGTCATGGGGATGAAGATAACCTGCACGTATCCCGGGCTGCCAGCCTTGTTGCCCAATCGTTCGTTCAGTTTCTCCCCGAACAGCATCATGGCCTCATAGGTTAGGCCCCCGCGGCGCGTGCCATCGATGTAATAGCTGGTCCGGTTGTAGGGGACCAGCGCCCTGATGCGGCCCCGTTCGACCATGCCGTCGAGGTCGCCGGTCCAAGATTCGCTGAGGCCGAGAATTTCATCAGCCGGGCCGAATGCAGGCTCTGGGAGCAATTCGGGTAAATGGGCGTTTGAGCTTTCAACGGCCTGCCTATCCCTGCAGGAAGTTGCGGCAAGCAGCAAAATCAATAAAAAATGCAGGGAAATACGAACCATTGTTTGCATCGGTTGGAAGGTTGATCAGAATCAGAAGTAAAATAAGAAGATTTTAGTCCCTGATGACTGATTAAGGTCATTTACAAAGGCGGTCGTTCGAAATACCTTTACGCTCCTAAAGCACTTGAAAACGAGTGTTTTAAGGCTTGAACAAAGTCTCTGTTCAGCCAATAGAACCTTAAATTCTGATGAGATGAAAAATTTTCTATCCTTCTTCCTGTTACTCCTCACAAGCCTCCTGACTGTGAATTGCCGGCAAGAGCAAAAACCAACCTCAGCGGAGGCCACCGTCCAGACCGATGCCGATGGCTATGCCGTCCTCACCTCAGAACAAATGGAAGATCTGGTGAAACATTCCTACCAGTACGTGGCCCTGTTCAACATTAACAACAAGTTCGCGATGACCCAGGGGGGATGGAATACCCTGAAATCAGACACAAAGCTGAAAGACCATACCCTCACGGATATTGCGCGCCCCAATAATGACACATTTTATGCCTCTGCCCTCATGGACCTCAGGGATGACGCCATGATCCTGAAATACCCCGGGTTTGACTCCAAATACGTTTCCCTCATGATACCAGCCTATGACCATTATGTGAACATCCCGCTCTCCACCACCAAGGGCGACTTCGCAAAGGCCGGGTATATCCTGGTGTATTCAGATCACACCAACAATTACAAGGGAGAGAAAATAGAAGGGATTGAAACCTATTTTAAGGCTTCCGGAGATTTTGTTTCTGCCATCTTCAGGGTGATGCCCCATGCGAGCGAACCTGAGCGATTTGACAAAGTGGTAAAACAGATTCAATCCATTGAAATAATGAGCCTCAGTGAATACCAGGGCAAAGAAAAAATGGTGGAAAGCCCGGTTGAATTCCCCGGGGTTGGCAAAACAGATGCAGACGTTTTCGAAAACAACCTGCTGGAGGTCATGCAGTTTGTATTCAACCATACGGCCATGAATCCTGAAAACCCGCTTGACAAAGCGGTCCTTGATATCTACAAACCCCTGGGTATTGTGCCGGGTGGTGTCTATACCTCAGAAACAGGCATTCGCCTCAACGGGAAGGAAATCAGGGAGGTTTCGGAACGCGTCAAGGCGGAGGAATTGAAAAAAGCCACCGATGAGACCTTTGCTGCCAGGGTGCAGCCCAAAATGTTTCGGCCGAAGGGGCAATCAGACCTGGAAACTTTACTGAATGTGTCCGTGCTCGGCCCCATAGGGCTGCCCATGGAACAGGCCATGTATCCGAGTGTTACCACCTTAGATGGTCAGCCCCTGAACGCCATGAACGACTATGTAATTCGGATGCGCAAGGATGAATTGCCCCCCGCCAGGGCTTTCTGGTCACTGACCCTTTACGATTTGGATGAAGGGTTCTTTATCCCGAACGACCGGAAAAAATATAGCGTGGGTGAGAATGCCGGCATGAAGCTAGACGCAGCGGGCGGCATTGAAATCTACATCGCCGCCGAAAAACCCGCCGGCGTTCCTGAGGAAAACTGGCTCCCGATCGAACGAAAGGATTTAATCCTGAGCACCAATCTTCGCATTTACCAGCCCGACCTGGAAGCGATGAAAACCTGGAAGGCCCCGGTAGCCGAAAAACTCTGAATATCCCATTAATGGAATCCTTGAAAAAGGGTTAAGTGAGTAAGGAGGATAAAGAATAGGTAACCCGCATAAAGCCCTTTCAGTGAATACGACCATTGTACGCTGCTTGTCACGAACCATAAAAGGGATTGTTCTCCTGTTGATCTGCGGATATCCCGCCAGTTTCTACGCACAGCATTCGGCAACAAACGGCTTTGCTACCAACCCGGGCATACAGGACCTTAGTATTGGGATTGTGGGGCCAGACTTTCTTTCCAGGCCCGGAGGGCCAAATTTGGCCTCCAACTTTTATGGGATATCCGGTCTTATGCCTTCCAATGCGCAGGGCATTACTTCATCCCTGTTGTATACCGGCGGAGGGCCCTTAAGGTTTCAGGCCGGGGATCTGAACGGGCCTGACGTAAAATGGTACCAGACCGACACCGGGGTATCCCTGCTGGTTTCCGGAGGATTTTTTACTATGGCCGCCATTACCTACAGCGAAGACGGCATCTTTAACCGGCAGAAGGTGAAAGATGAGATCAACCGCTACCTCCCCAATTACGAGAACAAGGTTGATGACCTGACCCAGTATATCCCCTACGCGGCCACCTATGCTTTTGATGCTTTCGGGGTCAGGAGCCGCCATCAATTATTGCGGAAGACCACTACCATGGGAACGGCCATTGCCCTGAACGCCCTGGTGGTACAAACCATGAAAGCCGTGATCGACGAGGAACGACCAGACGGTTCGGCCAACAACTCCTTTCCTTCAGGGCACACCACCACCGCCTTTATGGGCGCGCATATCTTCCATAAGGAATACAGGCACCTCAGCCCCTACTACAGCGTAGGTGCCTATGGGCTTGCCGCCTTTACAGGGGTGTTTAGACAACTGAATAACCGCCATTGGATTTCTGATGTGATGATGGGGGCCGGCCTGGGTATTTCCCTGACCGAGCTTGCCTATGCCATCAACGGGTCCATTTACAAGGAAAAAGGCATCAACCCCCTGCCCGAGCCCAGAAAGAAGGTGAATGAAGGAAACCCTTCTTTTATAAGTACTTACGCAGGCTTTGCTCGGCTATCGGAAGCCTTTAATGACCCGGAAACCGGGGTACAGGCAGACCGGGGCTATGTGCTGGCGGCCGAAGGAGCATATTTCTTCAATCCGTATATCGGCCTGGGGGCTACCATTCAGGGCCAAAGCTTCCCGGTGGAGTTCCGTTCAGATATCCTGGATGAAATCAGGCTGGAGGGCTACGAGCCGGTCTTCCAGGCCCTCGGCAGCACCAACATCATGGCCGGGCCGTACTTCCAGTACCCATTCGGGAAACATACCATAGGCGGGAAATGGCTGGCAGGCAGCCTGAGCGGCTCCGACACGAGGCTCAAACTGCGTGAGCTCGATATCCCCGAAGTCGACCCGGAATTCGAGATCGTCTATTCCGAGTACTTCCCCGAAACTACCTTTGCCTGGAACGCCGGATTGTATTACAAATACCGCATCGGCAGCATTACCTCCCTGGGCATTCATGGCCAGTACACCGACTCGGACCTCAAATTCACCCAGCTGGTGCTCGATGGTTTTGAGAACGGGGAACCGGTTTATTTGGAAGGCGAGCCGATAGACAAGAAATTCAATTCCTGGTCAGTCGGGCTGAGCCTGAATGTGCTGCTGTGGTGATTGCCAGGCCTTGCCTCCAACGCCAACGCCTTCGGTAAAGCAAATGTTTTTGTATTTTTTGTACCTTCCATCGCATTGCAAATAAGGCCAATTCATGACATACCCCAGCATTTTCAATGATGTGGTCGGGCCGGTAATGCGGGGCCCTTCCAGTT
>CAZUZE010000184.1:0-5133 GCA_964624565.1 uncultured Robiginitalea sp. | reverse complement strand
ATTCGGCTTTTGACACCTTGAGAAGTGAATTGGACGGATTCCGGGTAAAATAATCGGGAAAAACGACACCTTGGTTGTTATATAGGAAAGGGACGTTTTCTATGGAAAAGAACGACTTGATACGAAAATGGCTTGCGGGGGAGCTTTCCCCGGAAGAATCAGATGCCTTTGAAGCGCTCGAAGAGGCTTCCTTTTACAAGGGGATCCTTTCGGATGCCGGTGCCTTCAAAGCACCCGATCTGCCCGGCGAAGGAGAATTTGCAGGCATGGGGGACCTGTCCTCCGGCAGGAGGGCCGCCGGGCCAAAACGGAATTGGGTACGCCCCATGATGCGGATTGCAAGCGCCCTCCTGCTGGGCGTGGCAGTTTATTATTTCCTTTTCCAGCAGGATTTGGTCCGGGTAGAAACCGGGGTGGGCGAAAAGATTGCCATAACCCTTCCGGACGCTTCTTCCGTAACGCTCAATGCCCAATCGGAAATTGCCTATAACGAAGCGGATTGGGATAAGGGTAGGCGCGTAAAACTGGAGGGGGAGGCCTTTTTCGACGTCGCCAAAGGCGCCCGGTTCGACGTGGAAAGCCCCCTGGGAAGCGTCAGCGTCCTGGGCACGGAGTTCAATGTCCGCCAAAGGGGGCGGGTATTCGAGGTCCGATGCTTTGAGGGCCGGGTAAAAGTGGTCTCGGGCGGTCACGAACTGGAACTGGGCGCCGGGGAAAATTTCAGGATTTCCGATGGGGAGGCATCCTCAGGGAAAAACACCTACGCACATCCGCAGTGGACCCGAAATATCAGCGACTTTCAACGCGTTCCCGTGGCAGAGGTATTTGCCGAACTGGAGCGCCAGTACGACGTAACGGTCACCCTTGAGGATGTGTCTGCCGGGCAGCTTTTTACAGGGGGCTTTACGCATGAAGACCTGGAACTGGCCCTCAAATCGATCACGGAACCCCTGGGATTGGAATACAGCAAACGCAATACTAATGAAGTCAGGGTGAAACCCCGTGAGCAGTAACCGAATATTCGTTCTAAGCCTTTTGCTCTGCCTGTTCAGTGCACCCCTCCCGGGCCAGCAACCTGAGGCTGACAAACCCCTCCTGATCCTGCTCAAGGACCTGCAGGATCGCCATAACGTCCAGTTTAACTACGCATCTGACCTGATCCAGGGTATTGAGGTGCCTGCCCCGGATCAGGACCTCGCCCTTGCCCGGCAAATTGAATTCCTGCAGGAACAGACGGGCCTTGAATTTAAATTCCTTTCAGAATCGGTGATTGCCATCACGGCCAGACCCCTTCGGCTGTGCGGGTATGTCCGGGACAAGGACTCCTTTCAGCCCCTGCCCTACACCACCATTCAGTCGGGGGGCAACGGAACGGTTACCGACGAGGACGGATACTTTGAACTCGTCGTGGGGGGCCCTTCCGAACCGGTGTTGATACGGCACATCGGGCACCGGAGCATCCGGCGCGAATACAGGTTTTTCAACACCCAGAACTGCGGTCCCGTCTACATGGTACCGGACCGGCAAAATCTGACTGAGATCGTGCTCTCCGATTACCTCATCCGCGGGATGGACAAGCTCGACAATGGGGCGTTCCAGCTGGATTTTGACAGGTTTACCATCCTGCCCGGCCTGGTCGAGGGCGATGTGCTGCAGTCTGTACAGGCGTTTCCCGGCATACAGAGCATCGATGAAACCGTGTCGAACATCAATATCCGGGGCGGGAGCCATGACCAGAACCTCATCCTGTGGGACGACATTAAAATGTACCAGTCCGGCCATTTTTTCGGGCTGATTTCAATGTACAACCCCCAGATCACCCAGAAGGTGCAATTGCAGAAAAACGGCACTTCAGCAGCCCTGACCGATGGGGTGAGCGGTACCATCGCCATGGGTACGGATAAAAATATCAACCCGGAATTCAAAGCCAGCCTGGGCCTGAACCTGATCGATGCCAACGGCTTCCTGGATATCCCCCTCGGGGAAAATACTTCCGTGCAGCTGGCCGCCCGAAAGGCAATCAGTGACCTGTTTGAAACCCCCACCTACTCCGAATACTTCAAACGCATCGCCCAGGAAACCGAAATTGAGAGGAATGCCTCGGCCGTATCCAATAGCGATGTCGCCTTCGATTTCTACGACGCCTCCGCCCGCCTGTTGTCAAAACCCACGGAGAAGGACCTCCTGCGGGTCAACTTTATACATACCGCCAATGAGGTCGTTTTCAATGAAAATGCCGTCCTGGAGGGGGTGGAAGTGGCAAAGGAAAGCAGCCTGGAGCAAAAGAGCACGGCCTTCGGGCTTTACCATACCCGGAACTGGAATCCGGATTTTTTGACGGAGCTATCGGTGTACCAGTCCGATTACAAACTAAGGGCCATCAATGCCAACATCCTGCAGGAGCAGCGGTTCCTGCAGGAAAACAGCGTTTCCGAAACAGGGGTGCGCGCCCTCGCGCTCAAAAACCTCTCCGAAGGCCTGGCCTGGGGCAACGGCTACCATTTTGTGGAGACAAAAGTCACGAACCTCGATGACGTGGACAACCCCGTTTTCCGCCGGTTGGTCGGGGAGGTACTCCGGACGCACGGGGTCTTCTCGGAAGTCCACTGGAACTCGGGGGACCGCAGGACCACCGTCAACGGGGGGATCCGGGGGAACTATCTGGAGAAATTTCGCAAATTCCTGCTGGAACCCAGGCTCAGCGTGAACCATCAATTCCTTCAGTGGTTCCACCTGGAGGTGCTGGGCGAGTTCAAACACCAGAACACCTCCCAGATCATCAATTTCCAGAACGATTTCCTCGGGGTAGAGAAAAGGCGCTGGCAGCTTTCCAATGACGACGATATCCCCGTTATCCAAAGCAGGCAGGGCTCCGTGGGGTTGAGTTACGTCAGGGGCGGCTGGCTGGTAAATGCCGTAGGGTTCCTGAAGGATGTGGAGGGAATCACCACCCAGAGCCAGGGGTTTACCGACCAGTACGAGTTTGTAAAATCTGCCGGGAAGTACGATTCTTACGGGGCGGAACTCCTGCTGAGGAAACAGCTCCAAAGCCTGAACATGTGGCTCAGCTACGGATACCTGCAAAGCCGGTACCACTTTCCGGAGCTCGAAGAAACAGACTTCCGGAGCAATTTTGACATTCGCCATGCCCTTTCCACGGGCATCACCTATACCGCCGGCAAGCTCCATCTCGCCCTGGGGGGCAACTGGCGGACGGGAAAGCCCTTTACAGCCCCCGACGCCGGAAACGGGCAACCCGGGGACCCGATCGACTATGGCCCGGCCAATGCCCAACAGCTGGAGGACTACTACCGGATCGATGTTTCCGCCATTTACAGGAGCAGGATTAACAATACCCTCGGGATACAGGCCGGTATCTCCGTGTGGAATGTGACCAACCGGGTAAACCCCCTCAACACCTTCTTCCGGCCTTCCGGCCTGGGAAGCCCGCAGCAAGTAATCCAGGAATCCCTCGGGATTACCCCCAATGCCTCGGTGAAGATACTATTTAACTGACCTGCTAACAGCTTCCCTTACCAAATGTCTCATTCCGGGATTCGAGCTGCAAACTGCCCACTGCGACTGCCTGGCGCCCCATGGGATTACCTCGCTCCCGCCCGGTGTCTGTTCACAACAACCCTTTCTGCCCGAGCGATTTTTCCAATTGCGCCTTATTCTCCCAAAAGCGGTCTTTGATCTGCTTCATGACCTCGTCGAACCCGGGATGTTTCTTCAATGGCTCCATAATCGGGTCCAACTCCATAAACAGCAAGATCCAGTACTGGTAATTTTCCTGGGAGGCAAAGATCCGCAGCTGTTCTATTGCCGCCTCGTCCTTGCCTTCATGGGCATACTTTACCGCTGTGCTGGCACTCTTATAGATGGACTGGTCCTGTTCGCAATAGTCGGCATAGGACCTGAACAAACGGGCTGCCCCGGCGTCCTGCCCCATCTTCTCGTAAACAACCCCTATTTTGATATCCTCCTGGGGGAACATGTTCAAATTGCCCTTTTCCCGGGCATCCACAAATTTTTTATAGTAGTAATAGGCACTGTCGTATGCTTCCTGGAAATAATGCATCTTGCCCACTTCCTGAAGGATATCCAGCCGGGTGGTATCCCGCTTCCATTCCCGGGTCAGCATCCTGGTGGTCTGCGCCATATCCCTATCCCGTGCGTAAAGGATATAGGCCTCCAGATACGGCGCAAACGGATTCGCGGGATTGTAGTCGAGCGACTTATGGATGTACTCCAGGGATTCATCCACAAAACCGGTCTGGATCAGGGCGTTGCTAAGGTGCAGGTAGGTGTAGCTCATGGTAACGGAATCTGTGCCGGCCACGTCCAGCTGCAGTCCTTTCAGGGCATACTCCAGGTATTTCCCAGTATTGGGGATGATGCGGGCGTAATAATCTGCCAGGATCTGTACAACGGCAGAAGCGTTCGGGTTGTACTCTAGGGCCTTCTCCAGGTGCGGCAGGGCCAACCGGTAATCCTCGACCTGCATATAATACATCGCCTTGGCAATCAGGCTCTCGGCGGATTTGGGATCGTACAGCAGCGCCTTGTCCGCATAGATGTTGATCTGTTCCGTATACAGCTTTTCCTTTTTGAACTGGTCCAGGAAAAAATAGGCGATGGCGATATCCGCGTAGGCCAGGGCAAACTGCGGATCCTCTCCGATTGCCTTTTCAAAAAGGGCAATGGCCTGCAACCAACCTTCCCGGGTCCCGGCCCACATCGGCTCCAGGCCCCTTAGGTAATAGTCATAGGCCACTAGGTTTTCGGTTGGTTTCTTTTGGATTTGTTCGAGTTCATCCGGGGTCACCACCGCCTCAATAGCATCGGCGATTTTTCGCGCCACCTCGTTCTGAAGGGCAAAAATATCGCCTGCCTGGCGGCTGTACTGCTCAGACCAGAGGGGCCGGTCACCGGAAGCCTCGATCAATTGGATATGGAGCAATACCCTGTCCCCCACTTTCTGCCCGCTGCCTTCCACCAGGTAACTCACCCCGAGCTCCCGGGCGATTTCCGGGACTGCCTTGTCGGTATTCCTGTATTTTTCGGACGAAGTCCGGCTTATCACCCGTAGGTCTTCGATCTTCTGCAAATTGCCCAGGGTGGATTCCATGA
>CAZUZE010000183.1:0-5134 GCA_964624565.1 uncultured Robiginitalea sp. | reverse complement strand
GATCGACCCTTCCCTGCTGTTCGATGACGACGGGCGCGCCTGGTACGTAGGCAACCGGGTCAAGGCAGAACCCACTTACCAGGGCGATACCGAAATCTGGCTCCAGGAACTGGACCTGGAGACCATGCAACTGACCGGAATCGTGACACTCGGAAATTTCATTGCTGCCGAGCGTGGCAATCTCTACTTTGCGGGTGGCTGGGACCACGGCATCATCCTAGCCAGACAGTGCGATTCAAAACAGGGAAACCACAGGTCCCGCGGTGGTCCCCGATTCGGCCTTCCAGCTGACCGAGGAAAACGCCATAGACTTCTTCTTTGAATACCAGAAGGGACTGACGGCCAATAAGGTGCGACTGACCACGAGCATGGGAAGCTTTACCGTGGAGCTCTACGACAATGTACCCTACCACAAGGCAAATTTCATCTACCTGACCCGGAAAGGCTACTTCGACAATACGATGTTCCACAGGGTGGTCCGCGACTTTATCATTCAGGGCGGGAATGCGGATAACCAGGAAACCGCCCGAAAGCGAAGTGAGATCGGACGCTACCTCCTGCCGCCCGACACGCGGAAGGGGTACAAACACCACCGGGGGACCATTTCAATGCCCTCGAGCGAGATCGACAACCCCCACATGCTGGCATCCCCCTATGAATTCTTTATCGTGGTCACCGACCCGGGTTCCTATCACCTGGACGGGAATTACACCGCGTTCGGAAGGGTTGTGGAAGGCATGGATGTCGTGGACCGGATCAATCAGGTACCCGTGGATGACGGGGACTGGCCGAGTAAAAATGTCTATATCAAAAAGGCAGAAGTGATCGAATAAGCCATTCAGGCGGGGGTGTTCCTGTAGATATTGGGAAGGGTGATGTGGAAGCGCACTGCCGCGAGCCGGATCCCGATGACCAGGGCGACCCCGAGCAGGTAGGCATAGGCTTCCGGCAGGGGGGTCTGCAGCAGCAGGAAATACCCGATCCCTCCCAGGATGCAGGCCGTGGCGTAGATTTCCTTCCTGAAGATCACCGGGATTTCATTGCAGAGGATGTCCCGGAGCACGCCCCCGAAACTCGCGGTAATCGTTCCCAGGGTAACGCAGATCAGGGGTTCGAGGCCCGCCTCGATCCCCTTGCTGATGCCGATCATGGTATAGAACCCGATCCCGATGGTATCAAACAGGAACAGGGACGTCCTGAGGTATTTCAGGCGGCTCTGCAGCAGGATGGCAAACACCACGGCCCCGAGGATGATGTACATGTACATGGGGGTGGTGGTCCAGGTGACCGGGGCCACGCCGATGAGCAAATCCCTGAGGGTCCCCCCGCCGATGGCCGTCACCAGGGCGATAATCCCCACCCCGAACAAGTCGAGGCGCTTTTCCATGGCGACCAGGACCCCTGATATGGCAAAGGCAATGGTCCCAAGGATGTCGACGGCCAGGTAAATATTCTCCATGTCGGTTCAATTGCGGTAAAGGCTGTAAGGGCTGGTCCCATGCCCCGGGCATTTGGACCGTTGTGCAGGGGTAAAGATACACTATGATTTCCTTCCCGGACCGGACTTAAAAATTTCAGCTTTTTACGGGAAACTTCGTACCTTTTCGCTTCAACCGAAATGATGATCGTTTTTGGAGTCCTGGCCATTTTCAGGTTTCCCTCCCACTTTTTCCAACCACCCATGAAACACGCTATACGCTTTTTCCTTTTGCTGCTGCCAGTGCTGCTCGCCGGACAGGAATCCCTCAGGGTCAATGCCAAAAGGCTGAACCAAACCCTGGACCAACTCGCCGGGTACGGCCGCGATGCCCAGGGCCGGCCCAACCGGGTTGCCTTCAGCGACGGCGACCTCGAGGCCCGTGCCTACGTGGTGGGGCTCATGGAAAAGGCAGGGCTGCAGACCTCTATCGACGCGGCCGGGAATATCATAGGAAGGCGCGGGGGAAGCAACCCCGGGCTGAAGCCCATCGCCTTTGGTTCCCATATCGATATGGTCCCCCTCGGGGGAAACTTCGACGGATGCGTGGGGTCCATGTCCGCCATTGAAGTGGCCCGCACCCTGGAGGAAAGCGGTACCCGGACCCGGCATCCGCTGGAGGTGATCATTTTCACCGATGAAGAAGGCGGGTTGACGGGCAGCAGCGCCATGGCCGGAGTGCTCAGGCCCAGTGCCCTCGGGGTGGTCAACAGCACCGGGTATTCCATTGGGGAGGGCATACAGCGCCTGGGCGGGGACACCACCCGCCTGAAGGAAGTGATCCGGCCAAAAGGCAGCCTGGCAGCCTTCCTGGAACTGCATATCGAGCAGGGGGGCAATTTGGACCGGGAGGGCCTGGACATCGGTATTGTGGAAGGCATTGTGGGCCTTCGCTGGTGGGATGTGACCATCAGCGGCATGGCCAACCACGCCGGGACCACCCCCATGCGGATGCGGCAGGACGCTTTGCTGGCGGCGTCCCGGTTTATACAGGCCGTCAATGAAGAGGCCCTGGCCATGGAAGGGGGGCAGGTTGCGACGGTAGGGCGTATTGACGCCTACCCGGGCGCCCCGAATGTCATCCCGGGGAAGGTCCTGCTGAGCCTGGAAATCCGCGACCTCTCCGATGCGGTAATCGATGCCCTGTTTGAACGCATCCGCAGCCGGGCAGATGCGATTGCCGAAGCCTCCGGGACGCAATTCAGCTTTACCCGGCCCTATTCCGGGAAGCCGGCCCTTACAGCCCCCCGGATACAGGAAGAGATCCGGCGGGCGGCAGCAGGCCTGGGGCTAACCCACAGGAAAATGCCCAGCGGGGCAGGGCACGATGCCCAGGACATGGCCCTGATCTGCCCGGTGGGGATGATCTTTATCCCCAGCCGCGGGGGGATCAGCCATTCCCCTGAGGAATACAGCAGCCCCGGGGATATCGCCAACGGGGCGGACACCCTTTTACACACCCTTTTACAACTGGACGCCTCCCTGGAAGAATAACCCATGCCTTTGTGAGATGCCTGTTTGATCTTAATCCTTTTTTAAAACCCGACAACAACCCCCTTATGAAGAGCTTTTATTTTGCCTTATTCGCCCTGTGCGCACCTTTGATGGCCGGCGCACAGGAAATCACGGGCTTCGGCCCCGATGCCGCCAAAGCGCAACTGGCTTTGGAAAAACAGTTTGACCAGGTGTTGACCGCTTCGAATCTGGACACGTGGATGAAAAAAATGACGGAGCGCCCGCACTGGGTGGGGACACCCTTCGGGGAAGAAAATGCGGAATGGATGAAAAAGCAATTTGAAGCCTGGGGATACGAGGCCCGGATCGAAACCTACCAGGTCCTCTTTCCCTACCCCCGGGTGCGCCTGCTTGAGATGACGGCGCCCGAACCTTTTAAAGCCTCCCTTACGGCAGTCCCTGTGGAGGGGGACCCGTACACGGCCCAGGGGGACGCCCTATTGCCCTCCTACAATGCCTTTTCCACCGACGGGGATGTAGAGGCAGAACTGGTCTTCGTGAATTACGGCGTGCCGGCAGATTACGAAGAACTCGAAAAACTCGGGATCGATGTGAAGGGGAAAATCGTCATCGCCAAATACTACGGCTCCTGGAGGGGGATCAAGCCCAAACTCGCCGCAGAGAAAGGCGCCATCGGCTGCCTGATCTATTCGGACCCCCGGGATGACGGGTATTACCAGGGCGCCGTCTATCCCGAGGGGGCGTTTAAGAACGCCACCGGCGTACAGCGGGGCTCAGTCATGGACATGCCCCTCTACCCCGGGGATGTGCTAACCCCGGGGTATGCAGCCACCAAAGACGCCAAACGCCTGGAGCGGGAAAATGCCCCCACGATCACAAAAATACCGGTACTCCCCATTTCCTATGCGGATGCCGAACCCCTCCTTAAATCCCTGAAAGGTCCCGTAGCCCCTCCCGCCTGGCGGGGTGCCCTGCCGATTACCTATCGCATCGGGCCCGGGCCGGCCAAAGTCCGGCTGAAACTGGAATTTGAATGGAAACTCCAGCCTGCCCACAACGTCATCGCCGTGATGAAGGGGGCAGCGTATCCCAACCAGTGGGTCCTGAGGGGCAACCACCACGACGCCTGGGTGCACGGGGCGGCAGACCCCGTAAGCGGCATGGTCGCCCTGATGGAAGAGGCACGGGCCGTCGGCGAACTCGCCCGGAAAGGACAGCGGCCCAAACGGACGCTCGTCTATTGCGCCTGGGATGCCGAGGAGCCGGGCCTTATCGGATCCACCGAATGGGTGGAAGACCATATGGCCGAGTTGCAGGAGAAGGCCGTGGCCTACATCAACACTGACGGCAATGGAAGGGGCTTCCTGGGGGCCGGGGGATCCCATTCCCTCCAAACCATGGTTTCGGAAGTGGCCCAGGCCGTACCGGACCCCCAGACGAATGTTTCTGTAGGCGAACGCCTGCAGGCCCGGCAGCTGGCCAGCGGACGGGAGGGTGAATTCGAACTCTACGCCCTGGGGTCCGGGTCCGATTACACCCCCTTTATTCAGCATGCGGGGATCGCCTCCCTGAACCTGGGCTTCGGAGGGGAAAACGCCGGGGGCGAATACCATACCATTTACGATACCTACACCCACTTTAAACGGTTCAAGGACCCGGATATGAGCTATGGGATTGCGTTGGCCAAAACAGCCGGAAGGATTACGCTCCGCCTGGCCAACGCGGAGGTCCTCCCCTTCGATTTCGCACCCTGGCAAAAGACCATAGCAGGGTACCTTGACGAGGTTATGGAAAGCACGGCCGCCATGAGGAAGGCGACCGAAAAGCACAACAAACTCGTAGCCCGCAATGCCTATGGCCTGGCCGCGGACCCCAAAAAGTCCATGGCAACCCCAGAAGAAAAAGCCCCGGTCCCCTACCTGGATTTCTCCCCGGTCCAGAATGCCCTGGACGGGCTGCAGGCGGAGGTAACCGAATTTACAGGCAAAAACCTGACCGGTTTGTCCCCGGCTAAAAAAGAAACCCTGAATGCACTGCTGATGCGTGCTGAGCAACAGCTGACCTCACAGGAAGGGCTGCCGCGCAGGCCCTGGTACCGCCACCAGATCTATGCGCCCGGGTTCTACACGGGCTACGGGGTCAAAACCCTGCCCGGGGTACGGGAGGCGATTGAACAGCGGA
>CAZUZE010000182.1:0-5164 GCA_964624565.1 uncultured Robiginitalea sp. | reverse complement strand
GCTGGTCATCAGCAGGCTTAAGGAACTCCCCGTCTGTTTGATCGCCGTGGATGAAGCCCACTGCATCTCACAGTGGGGATTTGATTTTCGCCCCTCCTACCTCCAATGCGGTGTGCTTCGGGATCTCCACCCCGACGTACCGGTCATGGCCCTGACGGCCACGGCTACCCCCCAGGTCCTTGAGGATATAGGTATGCTCCTCAAACTGCAGGACCCCCTGGTGGTCAAGGATTCCGTCTTGCGGCCGAACCTCATCTATTCGGTCCTGAGTACAGAGGACAAGCTCTATCGCATGCGGCAATTGCTGCTTGACCACAGGGGAAGTGCCATTGTCTACACGAACTCAAGGCGCGCTACGGAGACACTTTCCGCCCATCTGGGGGAACATGGTTTTTCAGCCGCTCCCTTCCACGGAGGCCTGCAGGCCGATGTGAAGAGCCGGCGCCTGAGGCAATGGCAGGCCGGGGAGGTGTCCGTCATGGTGGCCACAAATGCTTTCGGGATGGGCATCGACAAGGCCGATGTAAGGCTGGTTGTGCACTTTAACATTCCCGAAACCCTGGAACACTATTTCCAGGAAGCCGGGCGGGCGGGGCGCGATGGAAACCGCGCGCATGCAACGCTCCTTCTCGGCCCGGATGACCTGGAACAGGCCCGGTCGCAATTCCTTTCAAACCTCCCCTCCGTCCCGGACATCCTAAAAACGTATCAAAAACTCAACAGTTATTTCAACATCCCGTACGGGGAACGTATCGAATCCCCGTTTCCCTTCCGGCTGTCCGAATTCTGCCAGACCTACCAGCTAAAAGTAAACCTTACCTACAACGCCCTTGAGATCCTGGACCGGCAGGGCGTGATTTCCCTTAGCCAGGAATTCTGGCAGCGGACCCAGCTTCGCATCACCGCCCAAAAAGCGGAGTTATGGCAGTATTTCGGGATCCACCCGGAGATGAAGCCGACCCTGCAGGCGCTGCTTCGGACCTACGGGGGGCTGTTCGACTTTGAGACCCTGGTAAACCCGGGGCTGATATCCAAAAAACTGGGGGTTCCCGAGAGGGAAGTGGATTCCCGCCTGGATCGCCTCCACAAAGACGGCATAATCGAATTGCAGAAAGCCCACGGCGATATCCTTCTGAGGTTCCTGCAGCCCCGGGAGGATGAAAAAACCATTTATGCATTCTCGAGGGAAGTCAGGGCGCGGCAGGACATCAAACTGGAGAAGGTCGAAAAAATGGCGGCGTACCTCAATAATGATACCCAGTGCAGGAGCATCCAGTTGCTGGCGTATTTCGGGGAACCTTCAGCCGAATCCTGCCGCCGTTGTGACGTTTGCCTGAAAAAGCAAGCGGGCATGGAGGTCGCCCCGGAGGAACTCAGGAAAAAAATACTCAGCGCCCTGAGGAAAGGTCCAAAGACTTCAAGGGAACTGATGAAAACCTGGGAATACCCGGAAACACAAACCCTGAAATGCCTGCAGGTCCTGCTCCATGAAGGTGCGCTGCGGCTTGGAGAAGCTAACGAGTACACCCTGGTATGAAGAACACACTGAGAATTGCCTTTATGGGCACCCCGGAATTTGCAGTTGCCTCTCTTGAAGCCCTTTTAGAGAAGGGATTCCCCGTGGTCGTTGTAGTGACGGCCCCAGACCGCCCGGCAGGTCGGGGCAGGAAATTACAGGCGTCGCCCGTCAAGGAATGCGCCCTGAAATACGGCCTTCCCGTATTGCAGCCCGAGCGGTTGAAAGGACCTGAATTCCTGGAACAACTAAGGAGTTTTCAGGTCAACCTTCAGATCGTGGTGGCCTTCCGGATGCTCCCGGAAGTGGTCTGGTCCATGCCGGCATATGGCACCTTTAACCTGCATGCCTCCCTCCTCCCCGATTACCGGGGGGCTGCCCCAATCCACTGTGCTGTTATTAATGGGGAACGAAAAACCGGGGTCACCACCTTTTTTATAGACGCCGAGATCGATACCGGGAAGATCATCCTGCAGGAAAGCGTCCCGATCAGGCCCGATGAAACCACGGGGCAATTGTACGAAACCCTCATGGCAAAAGGAGCCTCCCTGGTACTCGAAACTGTTCGGAAAATAGGGGCCGGCCCGGTGGAAACGACCGTGCAAAAGCACCTGGAGACATCCAAAAAAGCGCCCAAACTAACCCCGGAAAATACCCGGATCGACTGGCTGGACACCACGGGCCGGATCTACGACACGATCCGCGGGCTCTGTCCGTTTCCCGGGGCATGGACGCATTTTGAAAACGATGGGGCGGCTGAACGCGTAAAGCTCTATGGAAGCAGGCGTGCCGAGCGGAGAGAGGAGGCCGATCCCGGAAGCACCCTGCAGGAAGGCAACAAACTTTTTGCGCGTACGGGCGATGGGTGGCTGGAAATTACAGAAATGCAGTTGCCCGGAAAAAGACGCATGTTTGTTGAAGACATCCTCAACGGCCTGAAAATTGAAAAAAATGCACGATTTCTCTGAGCGCCCATTCTATAAGGGCTCACAAAAGGGCATCATATTTTTTGGGTTTATCAACAAAGCTCCGAAGTTATCAACAAAAACCGGGATTTCCCCCGGATTTACTTGTCTGACCGCTAAATCCGTATAAATTTGTCAGCGCTTTGCAATATGTATAACAACTCTTAATTTTTAAATCATGAACAAGACAGAATTAATCGATGCTATGGCAGCAGATGCTGGGATCACCAAAGCTGCAGCCAAAAAGGCACTGGAATCTTTCCTTGGAAATGTTGAAGGTTCCCTGAAAAAAGGAAACCGTGTATCTCTGGTAGGATTTGGATCCTGGTCCGTTTCCAAGAGGAATGCGCGCGAAGGTCGTAACCCTTCTACAGGGAAAACGATCCAGATTCCAGCCAAAATGGTTGTTAAATTCAAGCCAGGATCTGATTTGGGTGACGCTGTAAACTAATCCAGCCCCCTTTTCCAAAATATTAAAGCACCCTCAGGGGTGCTTTTTTTGTTTATTTGGCGATTTATTCTATTTTTAGTTGAGTAAGATCGTCACAATGATTGGCTTAAAACCTAAGAAAGGAAAACTCCTGATCGCGGAGCCCTCGCTTACCGGGGACGTATCCTTCAACCGGTCGGTTGTCCTCCTGGCCGAGCACAATGGGGAGGGCTCTGTTGGATTTATCCTCAACAAGCCCCTGAAATACAGCATGAATGAGCTCGTGACCGAAATCGAAGTCCCTTTTCCGGTCTTCAACGGGGGGCCTGTGGAACAGGATAACCTTTACTTTATCCACAAGGTACCGGAGCTCATTCCAGATTCCGTGGAGATTTCAGACGGGATTTTCTGGGGTGGTGATTTTGACATTACCGTTGCGCTGGTCAATTCCGGGCAGATCACCCAGAATGACATCCGGTTTTTCCTGGGCTATTCCGGATGGGCCTCCCTTCAGCTGGACCAGGAGCTGCATTCCAAGTCATGGATTGTGGTGAAGAACAAATACGAGAGCAATATTATCGAAAAACCCTCCCAGACCTTCTGGCGGGAAAAGATGAAGGAACTGGGCGGACAGTATCTCCTCTGGTTAAACGCCCCCGAAAACCCGAGCCTGAATTAGGGGTTCCCCTTTAAAGCTTCATTGATCATGGCTGTGGCGACGGTGGCCGCCTCCCGGCCAAAAGCCGCCTTCCGGTAGTTCGTTATCGAAGTAATCCCATAGGACGTATCCACCATAAAGAGTTCATCGGCCTGCTGGAGTTCAAAGGGAGAAATATCTGCCTCAGAAAGCCGGTAGCGGGTCTCTCCCCAATTCCGCCCGAGCAGGAACTTCCTGAGTACGCCGTCCGGGCAGCCCCCTGACAGGGGCGGGGTCCTGATCTCATCCCCTTTGCGCAGGAACAGGTTTCCGTGCAGCCCAAGGGCTACCTCCTTGCGGTGGTTCAGGATCAGGCAGGTATCCAGGTCGTTTTCATCCGCGTAAATGGAGGCCAGAACCAAAGGTAGTTTTCCGTTGTGCGGCAGGCGCGCAAGGCCGTCCGCCTGAATGTAATAGTCTTTGAAAAGATCCGCCACCAGTCCCGGCCCATCGTCAGGGTACAGGGCATGCTCCAGCGCAGTGACGGAAATGACATAGGAAACGTCCCGCGAACCCGGCAGCAGCCCCTTCCCCCGGTTCCTGAAAATGGTGATGCAAACCTCACTGGGCGCCACGCTGAGGCCTGAGGCCCCTATGGTTTTCTGAATCTCCCCCTCGAGGAGCTCCGGGGTAAATTCCATCGGGATTTCCATCCGCAATTGCCGCATGGAGGCCATCAGCCTGAAGTAGTGGTCTTCCCAGAAAGCAAGGGTTGCCCCTGTATGGCGAACCCGCTCTGTGAGGGCGTCCCCGTACTGCAGGCCCCGGTTGTCGTGATTCAGGAAATGGGTGGTTTCGGGGAGGAGGTCCCCGTTGTAATTGACCATAAAAACAACTTGATTTCCAAAGGCCAAAGATACGACCTTCCCCGGCGACGGATCAACTCGATCCGATAACTTGTTTGAGGTCGGAAACCTGGTTGTCCCAGAGCATCTTGGCCTCGTCTATTTCGTCCTCCTCGGCAAAATCCGTGATAAACAGGGAGACGTCTTTGGTGATTTCGTCCACGATGATCCGCATTTCAAAATAGCTGTCATCTTCGTTGTGCTCCCATGAAAAACGGACGAATTCATCGGTCTTTCGCTTGAGCATCCGGGCCACTTCCTCTGAGCCGTCCCAGATGAAGGTAAAGCGTTCCCCCCTGGAATTGACATTGTCTGCAAACCATTCTGAAAGGCCCGAAGGGGTGGCGAGGTATTGGAAAAGGAGCTGGGGGGAAGACTGTATCACAAACTCCAGTTCAAACTTGATTTTCTCGCTCATATGGGGTCACTTTTAGTCTCCGGGCAATATATAGATTTCCAAAAGATAAAAAAATAAATCCCCGTAACTTTTTGGCGGGCCGATTTGGATGTGCCCGAAATTAAAACTTATATTTGCCCCCGCTTACCGCACGTACGGCGAGGTAGCTCAGGCGGTTAGAGCGCAGGATTCATAACCCTGAGGTCGGGGGTTCAAGTCCCCCCCTCGCCACCACCCATTTCTTCTTCATTCTGAGCAAAGCCTTGTCATTCTGAACGCAGCCTTGTCATTCTGAACGCAGCCTTGTCATTCTG
>CAZUZE010000181.1:0-5167 GCA_964624565.1 uncultured Robiginitalea sp. | reverse complement strand
GGGGGATGGCTACAAAGGGGAAGACCCGGATTCGGAAGAGGAAATATGGATACCTTTACGGAAAAAGTGAACAGGTCCCATGCCCGGTAAAAAGTCATGCATTCGGATTTTAGCGTCCCTGGCCCTGGCCGTCCTCAGCCTGTCGTGCGGGGAGCGGGACCGCCCGGATGTCCTTACGGTTGCCGCGGCCTCCAATACGCAATTTGCGATGGAGGAACTAATAACGGCTTTTACAGCCCAAACAGGTATTCCATGCCATTTGGTGACCAGCTCCTCGGGGAAGCTGACCGCCCAGATCCTCGAGGGGGCTCCCTATGACCTGCTCGTGTCTGCTGACATGAAATACCCCGGGCAGCTCTACGAGCAAAAGCGCACCCTGGGCCCTCCCAGGGTCTACGCCTATGGTACCCTCGTCCTGTGGAGCCTGCGGGAAGATCTGGAGCCGGCCCTCACAGCCCTGAAGGCGGATGAAGTCCGCTATATAGCATTGGCCAACCCTAAAACGGCCCCTTATGGGATCGCCGCCATGGAAGTCCTCAGGCACGAAGCAATGGATTCTGTGCTAAAGGATAAACTGGTCTTCGGGGAGAGCATCGGGCAGGTGAACCAGTTTATCAGTTCCGGGTCGGCCGATATTGCGTTTACGGCCATGTCGGTGGTTACGGCCCCGAGGTTTGAACAGAACGGGCGATGGGCAGCCGTGGATACCTCGTTGTATTCGCCCATGGCACAGGGGGTGGTTGTAATTGCCAGGGAAGATGGCAACCGGGAAGAAGCCCGCTTATTCAGCGATTTTTTAGTTTCGGAACGGGCAAGGAAGATCCTGCTGAAATACGGATACGGAATTCATGAATAGGTTCGAAGGAAAAATCGTGACTGTGCGCACCCATGAGCCGCTTTCCCGGGTGACTGTGGGCCTGGGAGGGGGGGTGCACCTGCAGGCAACCGTCATCGAGACCCCCCTGACGGCGCCCCACCTGACAGAGGGAAGCCGGGTGGCCGTGCATTTCAAGGAGACGGAAGTGATCCTTCTCCTCCCCGGGACCACCGGGCTCAGTGAGCCCAACCTGATATCGGGGACATTGAGCGCAATGGAGGAAGGGGTGCTGCTTACCTGGGTCGGCCTGCAAACCGAATTCGGGAACCTGGGAGCGGTTATCCCCTCGGAATCAGTGGGACAGTTGCACCTGCATCCCGGGCAGAAGGTGCTGGCCTGTATAAAAACAACGGAAGTAATGCTTTCAGGATTATGAGCTGGGATCCGCTGATACTGACCTTTAAACTGGCCGGGGTCACCACCGGGATCCTGCTCCTGCTGTCCATACCCCTGGCGCACTGGCTCGCCTTTACAAAGTCGCGGGCAAAACCCGTGGTGGAGACGCTGGTCAGCATGCCGCTGGTCCTGCCCCCCACCGTACTCGGATTTTATTTTCTCATTGCCTTCAGCCCCCGAAACGCCTTTGGGACCCTGCTGGAGGAGTGGTTCGGGCTGCAACTGGTCTTTACCTTTCCCGGCCTGGTGCTGGCATCGGTCCTCTACAGCCTGCCTTTTATGGTACATCCGATTCAGTCGGGCCTCGCGGGCCTCCCGGAGTCATTCCGGGAAGCTTCCTACCTGATGGGGAATTCAAGGCTGAGGACCCTGGGGCGGGTCCTGCTGCCCAATATCCGGCCGGCCCTCCTCACCGGGATTGTCCTTTCCTTTGCCCACACTGTGGGCGAATTCGGGGTGGTACTGATGATCGGGGGCAACATCCCGGGGCAGACCCGGGTAGCTTCCATCGCCATTTACGATGAGGTGGAGGCCCTCAACTACGGGGCGGCGAATTTTTATTCGGCCATCCTGTTCGCCGCGACCTTTATCATCCTCCTGCTCGTTTACCTGGTCAATGGAGGATACCTAAAACGCTTCTGGAGATGATTGCCTGTCACGTCGAAAAGAACCTGAATGCTTCGGGGGGCGGGATACAGCTCAGCCTCGACCTCGAAATACCCGAAGGGGCCCTGGTAACCCTTTACGGGAAATCCGGGGCAGGGAAGACCTCCACACTGCGGGTCCTTGCCGGGCTGCTTACCCCGGACCGGGGCGTGATACAGGTAAACCGGAAGACATGGTACGACAGCCAGCGCAGGATCAACCTCAAACCCCAGGAGCGCCGGATTGGCTTTGTATTTCAGGATTACGCCCTATTTCCCAATATGACCGTCCGCCAGAACCTCGAGTACGGGGCCGGGAAGCTGGTCGATCAGCGACTTGTCGCTTCCCTGATCGAAATGGCCGGTCTGCAGGGCCTGGAAACCCGGCTGCCGGCCACCCTGTCAGGCGGTCAGAAACAGCGGGTGGCCCTGGCGCGCGCCCTGGTCCAGAAACCCGACATCTTGCTGCTGGATGAACCCCTTTCCGCCCTGGATATGAGTATCCGCACCAAGCTGCAGGAAGACATCCTCAGGGTACACCGCGAATTCGGGCTCACCACCCTTTTGATCAGCCACGACCTGGGGGAGATTTACCGGCTTTCAGACCGGGTCATGCTCATGGAGGACGGCCGGGTGGTCCGGCAGGCCAGGGCGGAAGAATTGTTTTCGGACCGGAAGATCAGCGGGAAATTCAAGTTTACGGGGGAAGTGGTGCACATCGAAGCTGCCGACATCCTCTATATCGTTCATGTGCGGATCCAAAACCAGGTGGTCAAAGTGGCTTCAAGGGGATCGGAAATCGAGGGGTTGCAGATTGGAGACACCGTCCTGCTGGCTTCCAAGGCCTTCAATCCGTTGCTCTACAGGCTGGGGTCGCGGGATTCTTGAGGTTTCTTTCGTTTTCAGGGCCGGAACTTCATAATTTTGAAGCTGGAACGATTCCTGACACACAGGTCAGGGGGATCGGATCCTTTTAGATTATACACCATAAAAGAACATTCGTCAAATGTCGAAAATATTAGTGATTGAAGATGAGGCGGCCATCCGCAGGGTACTGGTCAAAATCCTGAACGAGGAAAACGAGGCCTACCAGGTGGAGGAAGCCCCGGACGGTGCTGTTGGCATGCAGAAAATCCGGCAGGGCGATTACGACCTTGTCCTGTGCGACATAAAAATGCCCAAAATGGACGGGCAGGAAGTGCTGCAGGAGGCGCGAAAGGAAAAACCGGAGATCCCCTTTATCATGATTTCGGGCCACGGGGACCTCGACACGGCCGTTCAGACCATGCGCCTTGGGGCTTTTGACTATATATCCAAGCCACCGGACCTCAACCGGCTGCTGACCACGGTCCGCAATGCCCTGGACCGCAAGGAACTGGTGGTGGCCAATACGCGCCTCAAGAAAAAGGTCGGCAAGAATTATGAAATGATAGGCGAGAGCCGGGAGATACAGAACATCAAAGAGATCATTGAAAAAGTCGCCCCCACCGATGCACGGGTCCTGATCACCGGTTCGAACGGAACCGGAAAAGAACTGGTCGCACACTGGATCCACGAGAAGAGCGCCCGCGCCAATGCCCCTTTTATCGAGGTAAACTGTGCGGCCATTCCTTCCGAACTGATCGAAAGCGAGCTTTTCGGGCATGTCAAAGGGGCCTTTACCTCTGCCGTAAAGGACCGGGCGGGGAAGTTTGAAGCCGCCAACAAGGGGACGCTTTTCCTGGATGAAATAGGGGACATGAGCCTTAGCGCCCAGGCCAAGGTATTGCGGGCCCTGCAGGAAAACAAGATCTCACGGGTGGGTTCGGACAAGGATATAGGGGTGGACGTTCGCGTGGTGGCTGCCACCAATAAGGACCTGCAAAGGGAAATCGAAGAGGGCCGTTTCCGGGAGGATTTGTACCACCGCCTGGCGGTCATCCTCATTCGCGTCCCCGACCTGAATGAGCGGCGGAAGGATATCCCGCTGCTGATCGCTCATTTTGCCAAAAAGATCAGTGAGGAACAGGGATCGGTCGTCAAATCCTTTAGCGAGGACGCCCTTCGCCTGCTTCAGGAGTACGACTGGACCGGAAATATTCGGGAACTCCGCAATGTGGTCGAGCGGCTGATCATCCTCGGGGGTACTGAGGTCAGCGCGGAGGACGTCGCCCTGTTTGCGAGCAAGTAGGGGCCTGTCACGGGCCTATTTGGCGCATTCCCGGAGTTCGTCCAGGGCTTTCTGGGTGATTTCCTTCGTCCTCAGGTTGTAAAACCGTTTGGCCGGCGTCTGATCATTGCGTTCGAGCTGTTTTTCGCAATGGGCATACACCCGCCTTACAAAGACAAGGGCTTCTTCGCAGGGCACCCCTTCCACCACTTCATTGAGTGAATTCTGGTAAGTGACCAGCGCTTCTTCGATCCTGGCCTCTATGGCCTTGTCGGCTTTGAGCAGCCGGTTGGCCTGCGTGTGTTCGCTCGGTTGGGTATCCACATCGACCAGGCGCTGCCAGAAAGGGCGCGTGTGCGATTTTTCGTGTTTGTCCAGGGCCTCGCGACCGGCGAGGATATAATCCATGGCCCGGGAAAGCGGTATACGGGTTCCTTCAAGGGTGGAGACCTGTGTGGCGAGCTTCAGGTTTTCAAGGCTTTCCAGCAGGTTCTTGCGCGCATAGTCGCATCCGCAATCCTGCAGCTGGTTCCGGGAGCGTTCAATGGCATTGACCGCCTTGAAGGCGTGGTAGCGGATTAGTTGCATGTCGGCTTCCTCCAGCGCCTGGGCGGTTTGCTCGCTCACGAAGCCTATGAGGGACTCCGTATTCATACAGGCCTCTTCCGGACTTGCGGAGATCAGCATAAACCATCCTGCTATACAGAGTATGTGACGCAGTTGCTTCATAACATAAGTATTGAACCGGCAAAAAGCCTGGTTGGATTTGGGTGAGTTAAAAGTACCCTACCCCCAGCGGCCGATCTAATATTTTCGACTACAGGTCCTTCCTTAACGGCCTGTGGCATAGGCTACTTACAAGGGCTCGACAAAGGGGGCTATTTTCGGGTGGAATTGCAGGGTGACCCCATTTTGTTTTATCTTTCAACCATGAAAAAAATCAAAGCATCAGATTATCAGGCTACTGCAGATGTGGTTATCTCCGGGCTGGAAACGCACGAGGATTTTGGGCTGAGTGACAAAAAGCTGGAAAAGCAATTGCTTCAGGTACGGCGGAAACTCGGGGATTTTCAGAATACGATGTACGCCCACGGAAAATAC
>CAZUZE010000180.1:0-5184 GCA_964624565.1 uncultured Robiginitalea sp. | reverse complement strand
GGGCAATCCCGGCGGTGAGTTCCCCCAGGGAGGCCATTTTTTCAGAATGGATCAGCTGGGTTTGGGCGGCTTGCAATTCTGAATAGGCCTTTTCGATTTCCTTTGCCTGCGCAAGTTCCCGGTCCTTAATGCGCTCCCGTTCCTTGCGAATGGTGTGTGCTTTTTGATAGCGGTGAATCTGGAAACCAATCAGCACAAGCATAAGGCCATACAAGCCATAGGCCCACCAGGTCCGCCACCAGGGAGGGGCTATTGAGAAGGAGAGCTGCCTGGGTTCGCTCCACACCAGGTTAGGGCTTGCCGCGCGTACCGAAAAAGTGTATTCCCCCGGAGCCAGGTCGAAGAAAAAGGCCGAACGGGAAGCACCCACATCGCGCCATGCCGTGTCAACCGGCAGGAGCTTGTAGGAAAACTGGTTTTTGGAAGGGTTGTCATAATGGATCCCCTTGTAGGTGATGGAAATAGTGTTTTTCGAGTGGTCCAGGGATATGGGGTTATCACCCGAATAGCCCACGGACTGTCCCCCGGCGTTGAACCCCGTGATCCGGGTGACCGGTGGCCTGGTATCCCCGGTGTAGTCAGCCGGATCAAAAACCGTGATCCCGTTGCTGCCACCAAATGCAAACAGGCCATTGGAGAGCTCCAGGGACGATTTATCCGCGTAGAGGCTCTGGGCCCCAGCTTCATTGCCATAACTGGCAAAGGTCTCTGATGCCTTGTCAAACCTTGCAAGCCCGCGGAAGGTACTCATCCAAAGCACATTTCGCTCTTCATCCTCAAGGATGCCCTGGATGCTGGGGCTGGGGAGGCCATCCTCCATGCCGTAGTACCTTATGCTACCGCTCTCCGGGTCGTACCGGTTCAACCCCCCCTGCCAGGTCCCTACCCAGAGGATACCGTCTTCGTCCTCAAGCAGGGAATTGATATCCTGGGAAGAAAAGACGGCCCCCTTGGCGGGGTCAAAGCCATGTCGTTGCAGCTCGTCCGTCTCCCTGTCCAGAAAGAACAGGCCCTCGTTGGTCAGTACCCAAAGCCCGCCCCGTTTGCTCTCCACCACCTGAAGGACCTCGTTGCTGACCACCTGGCCCAATTCCCCCTTGCTAAAATCGTAGAGGCTGTATTTGTCCCCGGACTGCCGGTATAGCCCGGAGGTTGTGCAAATCCAGAGTTCTCCCTCTGAATCGCGAAGTACGTAGAAAAGGACCTCGATGTTCTCGGAATCGCTCAGAATTCCCGGGTCCACGACCTGCCCTGTGTTCACGTCATAGCCGTAGAGTTTTTTGTCGGTTGCGAACAACAACCGCCCCCGGTCATAGGCATTGATCATCTGAATATACCGGAATTGCGGCAGTATATCCCTGAACAAAAACTTTTCAATTTTGCCGGTTATGGGATTGATCTTGTTCAATCCTTCCTCCCCTGCCCAGTTGGAGGTGGCGAACCAGATGTTGCCTTCCTCGTCTTCAAAAGGGTTGTTTACCCATCCCTCACTGACGGAATTCGGATCATCCGGGTTGTGGAGATAGGAGGTAAGCGACTGCTTTGGGGGAATACAATACAGGCCGTCCGAAATGGAGCCCAGCCAAATGTTGCCCATGTCATCATGGAGAAAGGCGATGAAGGGCCGTTTGTCCAGATTGTCAGGCTTACTGAACTTTTGGGTACTGATATCGAATAATTCTACCCCTTCCCGGTGGCTGATCCACAGGTTCGTATTGTCGAACCCTATGGAGGTGGTCCCGTCGGGATTGCCGTTGAAAGGGGTCGGTAGCGACATGTGCTCCACCGTTAGCCGTTCCGTATCGAATTTGCCCAGCCTCCAGTGGTTAGTTACAAACCAGAGGTTCCGGTCGTTTTCCCAGACTATGGAATTAATATATTCCCGCTCCAGCGGGGGGGAATCTGCAAACACTTCTTCAAAGTCAAAGAAGCGGGTGCGATTGGGTCCGATCAGCAGGAAACCCTGTCTGCAAACCACGGCTATTTCGCCCTGCAGGTTTCCCTCCATGAGGAAGACGTTTTGGACCGTTTCGCCACCGGGCAGGGTCATTACCTCAAATTTTTCCTCCGCTTCAGAATATTTGAGCAGTCCGGGGTATTCCAAAAACCCGGTACCTGATACAATTCCGAAATAGAGGGACCCCTTCAGGTCGGAAGCAATTGAGGTAATCTGCGGCTGCGCATTGGAGGGATACTCGATGTACTCCGGCAGCGGGTAGCTCTCAAAGATCCCGGTCTCCACGTCGTGGCGGTAGATCTTGTTCATGCTCCCGATCCAGATATCCCCGTTGGAACCTTCGGCCAGTTTGTAGAGGAGCAGATCATCGATGGTGGTGGAGTCCTGCCGGTCCGGGTAGAAATTCCTGAAATCGTACCCGTCGTAGGTTAGCAGGCCGCTGAAAGTGGTGATCCAGAGTTCCCCGTTGCGGTCTGCCAGCAGGTCGGTGATGATCATCCCGCTCAGTTCCTCCGAATGGTTGACCCGGCTGATCCGATGCTGCCCATTACCCCATAGGGAAACAAACAGCAATACGATGAATCCGGCAACGCGTCTGGTCATACAGGTAAAGTAATGAAAAATTCGGTGCTCTCATTCACCTTTGATCTTACCCGCAATTCCCCCCCATGCCCCTTGGTCACGATATCATAGGCCATGCTGAGCCCCAGTCCGGTGCCTTCCCCTGTGGGCTTGGTCGTAAAGAAGGGCTGGAATATTTTGTCCCTGATGGCTTCTGGGATGCCACCCCCGTTGTCGCGAACGGATACTTCCACGCCACTCGCGGTTTTTCGCGTTGTTAGGAGGACGGTGGGTTCAAAACCTTCTTCCCCTTTCCCCTGCCGTTCACTGACGGCGTGGAAGGCGTTGGTAATTAAATTCAGCAAAACCCGGCCGATCTCCTGGGGAACGACTTTTATATTCGGCAGTTCCGGGTCGAAATCTGTTTCCAGGGTGGCGTTGAAGGACTTGTCCTTCGCCCTCAATCCGTGGTAGGCGAGGCGCAGGTATTCGTCGGCCAGGGCGTTGAGGTCGGTGGGTTCTTTTTTGCCATCACTGCTGCGGCTGTGCTGCAACATGCCCTTGACGATGCTGTCCGCGCGCCGGCCATGGTGCACGATCTTTTCGAGGTTTTGAATGACGTCGCCGGCAAGGGCATCGGCCTCCTCCACAGCCCCCTTTTTGAGTTCTTCGACCATTTCCTGCAGCAGCTCCCGGCTGACTTCCGAAAAATTATTGACAAAATTCAGCGGATTCTGGATCTCATGGGCAATGCCGGCGGTGAGCTCCCCCAGGGAGGCCATTTTCTCGGCATGCACCAGTTGCTGCTGGGTCAGTTGCAATTCCTTCAGGGCGTCTTCTGCCCGCTTTTTTTCCTCCTTAAGCCGCTGCAGGTCCAGGCGTGCCTGGCTGAGGTCCTTGAAACGGGAATAGGCAAGGGAGAATACGGAGGCTGTCCGGCTAAGCAATCTCCAGCTTTCTTCGGACAGGTCCCCGGGGGTTGCGGCCCCGATGGCCCCGTGGGAAAACTTCAACAGGTGGTAGGTCCGTTCCGGGATGACATCCCCGTAATAGCCGCGGAGCGCTTTGGAATGAGCCTCACAATAGGAAATCCACTCTTTCCGGTCTTCCCCTTTCATAATGATGGAGGTGCGGTCCGAGGAAGACCCAAAAAATTTCAACATTTCGCGCCCGACCCAGGTCTGGTCCAACTGAAGGGCAAAGTGGTCGGTGACCATGACCTTTTCCTGCGCGCGCAGGTCCTTGAGGGCAAACCAGCATTCGGCCTCCTGCTCCCCTTCCGCTTTGATGAAAATACTGGAGGTCTCCAGTTCTTCGACCCCGAGCAGGCCCATTTCCCGGCGCAGCACCTGGGCCACATCCTTCAGCTCCTCGGGCTCCTGCATGGCAAGGGCACGGGCCCGGACGCGTTCCAGGGCAGTTTCAATTTTGGACTCCCGCGCCTGTGCTTCCATATTCTTCAGGTCCAGGAAGCGGGTGTAGGTTTGTTCGAACACCGTGGTAAACCGTTTAAAGATGTCATGGGCCTCTGGGACAGGTTTGTAGGTTATAAACAGGAGGAACCCATGAGAGAACTTGCAGAGGTGGTTGATCTGGTAGGTGGGGAGGTCCAGGCCCAACCTTTTTATCTCCTCAAAGGTTGGCTGCAGGTCCGGGAAGGATTTCATAAAGTCGTAGTGGGCCACAAGAGCCTTACCCCCCAGTTCCTGGATCATGAAAGTCTCATCACTGTTTACAAATTCCCCGAACTGGTCAAATGAGGCTTCTCCCTTAAGCCTGAGTTTAAAGGGGGTTTGCAGGGTTCCCTCGCTGCTCATAATGCAGGAAGCCGTCTTCTTATCAGGTGCAAGGATATTATACCCACAGCTCCAGGCCGGGATCCCGAGGGCCTGGATTTCCAGGAACAGCAGATTGGCCGCTTCCGGGAGCTCCTCGCTGTGCTGCATGGCCATGGTGCGGGAACGCACTTTTTCCAGGGCCGTTTCGATCTTTGCCTCCCGGGCCTGGGCTTCTGCTTTTTTCAGGTCTTCGTATCGCGTGTAAGTCATGTCGAATACTTCCGCAAACCGCCGCATGATTTGGGTATCGGTATCCTGCGGTTTAGAATCGGAAAAGAAATACAACCCCCCGGCCTTAAAAGGAGCGTAATGATAGTACTCCCTGGGAAGTGCCACTGATTTTCCTATGAGTTCTTCGGACAGATAAAAGTCTCCTTTTGAAATGATTTTGTAGTAGTCCTTCAACTCCTTACCCTCGAGGATGTGGGAATATGGTTCCTGGGATTCCCAGGCGGAAAAGGTTGCAGTAAGCATGGGATGGATGGTAAGGGATGTGACCCCGGTTGCTAATTCCCTCTCCCCATCATCCGATATAACCGTGGTCCACAGACTGCAGCTTTTGGTATCAGGATCAAAGATTCCTATTCCACATCGTTCGATGTTGAGGTCCAGTTTTTCCAATTCCTCAAAGACAATCGCAGCGCTTTTCTCCAGGTCTTCACTTTGATGCATGGCCATGGTTTGTGCCCTAACACGTTCCAAAGCAGCTTCAATCTGGGCTTCCCGGGCCTGGACTTCCATATTCTTCAAGTCCAGAAAGCGGGTGTATGTCTGGTCAAAAACCCGGGCGAATCGCTTCAGGATCTCCGGTTCGGGGTAGGGTTCGAG
>CAZUZE010000179.1:0-5187 GCA_964624565.1 uncultured Robiginitalea sp. | reverse complement strand
TTTATCGGGAGGAACGTGCAAATCGGTAAAAACTGCATTATTCACGCCAATGTGGTGATACAGGAATCCTGCATCCTCGGGGATAACGTGATCGTGCAGTCCGGCACCATTATTGGCTCCGATGCCTTTTACTACAAAAACCGCCCTGAAGGGTATGACCGGCTCCTTTCCGGCGGGCGGGTCATCCTCGAAGACGGGGTGGAACTCGGGGCCCTCTGTACGATCGACAGGGGGGTCAGCGGGGACACGCGCATCGGGAAGGGCAGCAAGCTCGACAACCAGGTCCAGATAGGCCACGATACGGTGATTGGCGCCAAATGCCTGATCGCCTCCCAGACCGGGATCGCAGGGTGTGTGGTGGTAGAGGACGAGGTGACCATCTGGGGTCAGGTCGGGGTGACCAGCGGGATCCGGATCGGCAGGAAGTCCGTCCTCCTGGCACAGTCCGGGATTTCAAAATCAATAGAGGGCGGAAAGACCTATTTTGGCAGCCCGGCCGGAGAAGCCCGGGAACGCCTCCGGGAGCTGGCCGTCATGAAACAGATGCCGGAAATTGCCCGGAATCTAAAAAAACACTAGTTACACTGGGCCTGTTTTTAACAATGCCCTATTTTTGACCGACATAATTAAGAGCATATGAGCGTATTGGTAAACAAGGATTCTAAAATCGTTGTACAGGGATTTACGGGTAGTGAAGGAACGTTTCATGCCGAACAGATGATCGAGTATGGGACTAATGTGGTTGGGGGGGTAACCCCGGGCAAAGGGGGTCAGGAGCACCTGGGCAAACCTGTCTTTAACACGGTGTCTGACGCCGTAGCCCAAACCGGGGCGGATACGAGTATTATCTTCGTCCCTCCTGCCTTTGCGGCTGACGCGATCATGGAGGCTGCCAATGCCGGGATAAAAGTGATCATCACCATAACGGAAGGGATCCCTGTGGCCGATATGATCAAAGCCTATGACTATGTCAAACGAAGGGGTTCCCACCTGATCGGGCCCAACTGCCCAGGGGTAATTACCCCCGGAGAGGCGAAAGTAGGCATTATGCCAGGCTTTGTTTTTGAAAAGGGGAGTGTCGGCCTTGTCTCCAAATCAGGTACCCTGACCTATGAGGCGGCCGACCAGGTCGTCCGCCAGGGACTCGGGATTTCGACGGCCATTGGAATAGGGGGGGACCCCATTATCGGGACCACGACGCGCGAAGCGATGGAAATGCTGATCGCCGACCCGGAGACCCAGTGTGTGGTCATGATCGGTGAAATCGGTGGGCAACTTGAGGCAGAGGCTGCCCGCTGGTACAAGGAGAGCGGGTCGCAGAAACCCGTCGTCGGTTTTATCGCCGGTGAAACTGCCCCCGCCGGGCGCACCATGGGGCATGCCGGTGCGATTGTAGGCGGGAGTGACGATACGGCCCAGGCCAAAAAACGCATTATGAGGGAATGCGGGATCCACGTGGTGGACTCCCCGGCCCAGATCGGGATGAAAGTCAAGGAAGTGCTCGGTTGAGTTTCAGGACCATTTACCTGCCACAAGAGATAGCGATATGAAAATACTGGAAGGAAAAAAAGCCATTATTACCGGGGCGAGCCGGGGGATCGGAAGGGGAATTGCCGAGGTTTTCGCCAGGCATGGCGCAGATGTTGCCTTTACCTACAGCAGCAGCGAAGGGCCGGCCCTGGAACTGGAAGCCGAACTAAAGGCCATGGGTGTCCGGGCAAAGGCCTACAAGAGCAATGCAGCGGATTACGAAGAGGCGGAAGCCCTTGTGGCGCAGGTCCTGGAAGACTTCGGGGGCGTCGATGTACTTATCAACAATGCCGGGATTACCAGGGACAACCTGCTGATGCGGATGAACGAGGCCGATTTCGACGATGTCATCGCCACCAACCTGAAGTCTGTTTTCAACATGACCAAGGCGGTGCAGCGGACCCTGCTCAAGCAGCGCTCCGGCTCCATTATCAATATCAGCAGCGTGGTCGGGGTAAAAGGAAATGCAGGGCAGGCAAATTATGCGGCTTCCAAGGCGGGGATGATCGGATTCACCAAAAGCATTGCCCTCGAACTGGGGTCCCGGAATATTCGCTGCAACGCCATTGCCCCGGGCTTTATCGAGACGGAAATGACCCAGAAGCTGGATGAAAAAACCGTCCAGGGCTGGAGGGATGCCATTCCACTCAAACGCGGGGGCAGTGCAGAAGATGTGGCCAATGCCTGTCTTTTTCTCGCCTCGGACTTATCTGCCTACATCACAGGGCAGGTCCTGCACGTCGATGGCGGGATGCTTACCTGACCCCGGCTGATTGCCACCGGTCCCAAAAAGCGGGATTCGCGGATCCGATACCAATAGGGTCAGCCAGCCTTCCGTCACAAAGAATGTCCGGATTTTTGCCGAAATTTGAAGGATGCAGCCCACTGGAATCCGGGGCCTATGCCGCAATCCGGGAGCCCGTTTAATAAAGCCGTGTAAATGACGCTTGAAAATGTACTTTGGATTGCCCTGAGTGCAGCCCTGGCTTTTGGGTTGGCGTGGTTGGTTTACTTCTACAAATCGGGCAATACCCCTCGAAAATACCTGCTGTTCGCACTTCGTTTTTTAGGGCTCTTTGGGGCGCTTGCGCTTTTGGCCCCCCTCAGCCTGGAGAAGGTCACCGTATTTACCGAGCCCCACAGGCTCCTCCTGCTCCTTGACAACAGCGCTTCGGCAGGACGCAGCCCGGGGAGGGAAGAACTCGAAAGAATCCGGGATTTTTTTCAGAACGACCCGGGCCTGAACGAGCGTTTTGAATTGGAGACCTATGTGTTTGGGGGGGATGTCAGGAATTCGGATACCCTTGACTTTACCGACACGCGCACGGATATCACATCCGCCCTGCAGGTGCTCTCCAGGTCCAGCCTCGACGGGAACACCAGTATCGTCCTGGCCACGGATGGAATCCAGAATCTCGGAAGGGGCATCACCACCGCCCCGTCCAATTTGATCCCCGTATTCCCGATAGCCGTAGGGGATACCACCACCTATCGCGATATTCGGATCGACGGGCTGAACAGCAACCGGTTTGCCTTCCTCGATAACCAGTTTCCCGTTGAGGTCCTGATCTCATACAGGGGGGATGACCCCATAACTACCCAGCTAACCCTTTCGGATAACGGCAAACAGGTCTACCGGGAACAGGTACGCCTTCAGGGCGGCAGGGACACCAGGAGGCTCTCCGTCCTGCTGCCCGCAGGAAAGGTTGGATTCCACACCCTGAGCGCCGTGGTGGCCCCCCTGGAAAATGAACGCAATACAGGAAATAACCGGCTGACGACCGGCATTGAGGTGATCGATGAGACCACCCGCGTGCGCATCGTCTCCCGTCGCACACACCCGGATATCGGGGCGCTGAGCCGATCTGTTGAAGCCAACGAACAACGGAGCGTGGAGTTGATCGAACCCCGGGAAGTACCTTCGAAGGCGGCAGAAACAGACCTTTGGATATTTTACCAGCCGGATGCCACATTTGAAGCTGCCTATGAGGCCCTGGAAAAAAGCCCCACCCCGTTGCTGACCATAACGGGTCCCCTTACCGACTGGGAGTATCTGAATTCCCGCCAGAAGAGCTTCCTGCTGGAAGGGGAGGGACCCGATGAGGAATTGCTGCCCGAATTGAACCCTTCCTTTGCCTATTTCGACAGCTCCGACTGGGACCTGACGGGGTACCCCCCGCTTTTGGGTTCCCTGGGGGAGTACCAGGTGTTGCAGCCCCATGAGGACATGCTCGGGCAACGCGTCAGGGGCGTGGTGCTGAACCAGCCCCTTATGTCCCTTATCAAAGGAGCGGGGCGCAGGGAGGCCGTACTCTTCGGCAGCGGGATCTGGAAATGGCGGATGCACTCCTACATTCGGGACGGGAATTTTCAAAACTTTGACGCCCTGCTGAGCAAACTTTGGTTATTCCTCGGGGCCGGGAAGGAGGGGGAGCGCCTGGCCCTCGAGTATGAAAGTGTGTACGACGGGCAAAGGCCCCCCCTGATCCGGGCCTGGTTTTACGACGAGGCCCTGCGTTTTGATGCTGCTGCAGGCCTGACCCTTCAGCTAAGGGACAGTACCGGCCAGGACCTGGAGACCTATCCCATGGCCCTTGGAAAAGGGGAGTACCAGGCCGACATCAGTGGCCTGTCCCCCGGCACCTATTCTTTCGAGGTGCGGGCCGGGGAAACAAATTACAGGAGGTCGGGGAGTTTCCGCATGCAGGATTTTGACCTGGAAAACCAGCAGGTGCGGACTGAGGCCGGGGGGTTGCAAAACCTTGCCGAAGCCAGCGGCGGCACCTTGTATTATCCAGCCCAGCTCGATCAGTTAAAAGACAGCCTGCTGACATCGCACCGCTTTCGCCCCGTGAGCCGAAGCCAGAGAAATGTAGTATCTTTGATCGATTTCCGGTGGCTCCTGGCACTTATTGTCTCAGCCCTGGGTGCCGAGTGGTTCATCCGGAAATACAACGGATTGTTCTAATAAAAAAAAGCTCATGGATAAGTTACCTAAAATTGCATTGCCGGCGGTGCTTCTCATTATCGTCGCTATTATTCTCATTTCGAAATCGGCCGTTACCATCGGATCCGGGGAGGCAGGTGTCCTGTACCGGACTTTCGGGGGCGGCGTGGTTACCGATGAGCCCCCCCTCGGGGAAGGGTTCCACCTGGTTGCCCCATGGAACAAGGTCTACATTTATGAAGTGCGCCAACAGGAAGTTTTTGAAAAAATGAAGGTGCTTTCAAGCAATGGCCTGGACATCCAGCTCGAGGCCTCAGCCTGGTTCCAACCTGTCTACAGCGAGCTGGGCAAGTTGCACCAGGAGAAAAGCGAGGATTACAAGGACCGCATCCTGCTTCCGGCCATCCGGTCTGCAGCCCGGTCCGTGGTGGGCCGGTACACGCCGGAACAATTGTATTCCACCAAGCGGGATGCCATTCAGAATGAAATATTCGAGGAGACCCGCCTGATGGTAGCGGACCAGTACATCCAGCTGAATGAAATCCTGGTCAGGGACGTTACGCTGCCACCGTCCATCAAAGACGCCATAGAACGAAAACTGAAGCAGGAACAGGAATCCCTTGAGTACGAATTCCGCCTGGTAAGTGCGGAAAAAGAGGCAGAACGCCAGCGGATCGAGGCCCAGGGGAAAGCGGACGCAAACCGCATCC
>CAZUZE010000178.1:3601-5188 GCA_964624565.1 uncultured Robiginitalea sp. | reverse complement strand
GCTGCAGGTCCGGCAGTTCTGAACAAATTCCCTAATTTGAGCCCTGTGCCGGATTAAGGTACGCCTGTATCCCTTTGAGAAACTTAAATCAGATGCCCCATGAATAAACGGATCCTGTTGCTATCCCTGCTTGGGGTGACCTGGCTGGTTGCCGGCCAGGAGCCCCAGACACCCAAAACCCCTTTTACAGAAATGTACCTGCCCGTATGGCTGGAGGCGCGGGAGCACTGCCTGGAAGTGGCGCGGGCCATGCCGGACAGCCTGTACTCTTACAGGCCCACGCCAATCAGCAAGACCTTTGGGGAGCAAATGGTCCATATTGCCTATACCGTGGAACTGCTAACAAAGCGCTACGTGGAGGGGAGGGAGGTCATCCCCGGGCCGCCCGACGCCTCCTCCATGGACAAGGCCCGGATCATAGCAATGCTCGAGGCGGGGTTCGACTATACCACGGAGGTCATTTATTCCCTGGACCAGTCCCAGCTGGACCAGACCTGCGTGATGTACCACAGCGGGAACACCGTAAGCCGGGCCTTTGCCCTGTTCTATGTGCAGGACCATATGGCCAACCACCGGGCCAAGGCAAACCTCTATCTGAGGCTCTGCGGGATCGAGCCGCCTGAATACACCTGGTGAGTCTCCCGCGGCCCCCGGGGAAATTGGATAATCACTCAGGAATTCAAGCGATTCATAGGATTTTCGGGACCCAGCCGGAGATTTCCCAGCCGATGCAGAATAGTTGCTGTTTTGTGCCTCGAAAGGCCTATTATTTTGTATCTTCAAGTCCTTCTAAAACACGTGAAAAATGAGAAAACTAAAGCAATTATTTGTACTCCTCCTTATCGGGGTCGCGGGGCTGACGGTATCTGCCCAGAGCGAAAAGGACCAGAAGATCATGGCCGATGCCGACGAGGCGGTAGCGACGCTTTTAAAAGCCAACCCGGAACTCAGGACTTATTTTGACAAGTCGGCCGGGGCCGCCGTGTTTCCAAATGTCGGAAAGGGCGGGTTTATCGTGGGCGGTGCCTCGGGCAACGGGGTCCTTTATGAGTACGGCAATAAGGTGGGCATGTGTTCCTTGAAAAAGTTAAGCGTGGGCCTGCAGGCCGGGGGGGAAGCCCTGATCGAGGTGATCTTTTTCGAGAAAAAATCGGATGTGGACAAATTCAAAGAGGGCAACTACGAATTTGATGCCGGGATTTCCGCCACGGCCCTGAAGGCCGGGGTTAGTTTTGATGCCGAGTACCGGGATGGGGTGGCTGTGTTCACCCATACCAAAGGGGGGCTGATGGGAGACGTATCCGTAGGCGGGCAAAAGTTTGAATACAAGCCATTTTAAACGGAGTGAACTCCTGGCGGGAAGTCCTGATCGGTAGCGCTACGGGTCAGGGCTTCCTGTTTTTATGGTAGAAGTCGGTGATGATGTGCACCAGTTCCGGCCCTTTTTCCTCCTGGATAAAATGGCCCGCGTACAAAATGGTATGGTCCTGCCCCCGGGCCCCCGGGATGAGTTCCTGAAAGGCCTTTTCCGCGCCCCTCATAATGGCGTCTTCACTTCCGAACACGGTGAGGAAGGGTTTTTCCCAT
>CAZUZE010000178.1:0-3501 GCA_964624565.1 uncultured Robiginitalea sp. | reverse complement strand
GAGGCCACCACCATGGAGAACCGCTCCGGCATCGCAGTGATGAGCCTCAGGCCCGTGAGCCCGCCCCAATCCTGTCCGAACAGGAGGATGTCCGTTAAATCCAGGCCCTCGATCAGGGAAGTAAGCCACCCCAGGTGCTTTTGATAGGAATAGGCGGATCGGGCGGCGGGCTTGTCGGACTTCCCAAAGCCAATCAGGTCGGGTGCCACAACCCGGAAGGTTTCGGAGAGCCCGGGGATCATTTTGCGGTACAGGAAGGACCAGGTGGGTTCCCCGTGCAGCAAAAGGACCACAGGGTTCCCGGGGGCTCCCTCATCGAGGTAGTGCATCCGAAGGCCGGGTTCCACCTCCGTATAGTGCGCTTTAAACGGATAGTCCGGCAGGTTTCTGAATCGGTTTTCCGGGGTTCTGAGGATGTTTTCCATTAGGCAAATATTCTTTGGGGTTTTAAAGATAGGCATTCCCATAGCTCCAGGGGGGCGGCACCAGGTGTTGTGGTCCGGCAACGTCGAGAATCTCAATGCGCGTCGTCACTCCCTCTGCATCCCGGACTTTGGGAAAACGGATTCTGCCCTGGACTTCCCCGTGCGGGTTACAATCAGGAAGAGCAATAGCTGGGGTGCTAAAATCGATCCTCGAATGCCTCGAGGGCCATCCATATCGCCTTGAATTCTTCATATCCTGCATCGTCCACGTCGGTATTGGCCATCAGGAGCTTGCCGGTCCGGGTTTCCGAATTGAAGAACATCATGGTGACGGTCCCGGGATCCCCGCCTGTATGCCCGACCTGTCCGCGGGCGGAGAACCCCATAAAAATCCCCAAGTTGTATTCGTCGTTATAGGTGTTCTCGCTGCGGGCCTTAAAATTGGATTCGCTGAGCTGGGGCGTAAACAGCACCCGGTAGCTTTCCGCACTTAAGAGCGCACCCTCCCCACTGTAGCCCCGAATGAGCTCCGAAAGGTATTTTCCGAGATCTTCCGCCGTGGTCATCAGGCCGCCGTCCGGGTAGTTCACCAGGGAATAGGGGGCCAGGGGGACTCCCGAATCCGTATAGAGGCGCGTATGCCTGGCAAAGGGGACTTCCTCAGGGAACCAGCCGGAATCGGACATCCCCAGGGGCTCGAAGATGTGGGTGCGGGTGAATTCGTTAAAGGGGGTCCCGGTTGCGTTTTCCAGGGCGAGGGCCGCAAGGCCCGCCCCGATATTGGAATATTCAAACCGGCTCCCGGGTTTGTGTTTTAGGAAGGTGCTTTTCCGGTACCAGGCGCCCTTCTCGCTCAAAATCCGCTGCAGGTATTCCTCAAGGGGCATCATTTCCCCCGGGGGCCTGAAATTACTGTTTACCCGGTCCTGCCCATTGTCTGCCTCCCTGAGCACATATCCTTTTTCCTCGTATTCCGGGGGATCCGAAATCCCCGAGGTATGCGTCGCCAAATGCCGCAGCGTAATGGGGTGGTCCGGAAAGCGGGGATGGATAACCTTGAAGGGAAGGTGGTCACCGACCGGGTCGTCCAGTCGGAGGTGTCCCTGCTCCTGTGCCTTCAGCAGGGCCAGGCCGATAAAGGTCTTGGAGATGGAGGCGATGTTCTGGAGGGTGTTCTTCTGGTACCTCCGGTTTTCTGCCTTGTCGGCATAGCCGAAGCCCTGGGCATAGGATATGCCCTCCCGGTTGACAAGGGCAACCGAAAACCCGACAAGGGGGCCTTTCGACCCCAGTGCTTCCAGTCTTTCGGTTAGCTCAAGGGCCGGGCCGGGGGCCGGTTGTGTAAAACCGGCCTGAAGGCTGAATGACAACACCAGAAGGGTATGAAAACATCTCATAAGAAGTCTTTTTAGTTAAAAATCACTCCCGGGGTCCGATGGCATACCGATACTGTTCCGGTCCCCTGAATGCGAAATCCCCATACGCAAACAAACTCCAGTTCTCCCTCGCATAGGCATCCAGGCCCGCGGGGTCTGTGAGCTGCCATTCCAGTTCCACGGCTTTTTCCGCTGCGTAGTCCTCCATGCCCCTGCATTCATCAACCAGGCCTATAAAACCAAAGGGTGCCGTCCGGTAGATTTTCGTCCAGCCCTGGTCCGCCACCAACTGAAAACCCAGGACTTCCTCGTAGAACTGCTGCATCAGGAGAAGGTCCTTGTGGTAGGTCCAGGTGATGGAACCGTAAAAGACCAGGCCTGAAGCGCTGGCAGGGATCCTGGGCGCCCCGGCGAGAACGGCCATAAAGTATTCGTTTTCCGGGTGCTGTTTAAACATTTCAAATTCCAGGAGATAACCCCCGGGGTCCAACGCGACAAAGCCGTCGTGGGCCCCTCCGGATTTGGGCTTGTACGGGTATTTTATGGGGACGCCCGCCTCCTTCAGGCGGTCGTACCACTCCGGGAGCTGGTCTGTCAGCAGGGCGATTGCCGTGGACCTGGGCTGGTCCCCGGGATGGGTTTCGTTTAAAGGGTGCAGGGCGATAAAGGCATCCTGGCTTATCTGAAAATGGATGGAATCTGCTGTTTGCAACCCGAGGGTTGTCGCGTAGAACTGCTTTGCTTCCTGCAAGTCTTCGAAATAAAGGTGGGTGGTTTGGCCCGTAACCCCGAAGGAGTTCAGGGTTCGGTGCCCGGTGGTCGTGGCCAGCAATCTGTTTGTTCCCTCCGGGGTATAGCCCAAAAGGCGCCCGAGACGCCGTGCCAGGGCCACGGACAGGGCAGCGTCAGAGGGGTCTGCCTCCCCGAGGTCGGCTTTCCACTGCCGATACTGCTCCAGGCGGTTGGCCGTGCAGATCAGGATGACCGTTTTGCCTTCGGTCAGCCGGGTGGGGAAGAGGTCGGTTTCGGGGAAGTTGTCCTCCCTGTGCAGCGTGACCTTGTATTCCCGTGCCATCGCCTGGAAGGCATCCCAGCGCGCATCGGCTTCTTCTGGTTCCATCGGGTGGCTCAGGGCCAGGGGTTTTACCCCGCTTGCTACCATTTCACAAAAAACTTCAAAGGAAGCCAGTTCCCTTCGATCGGGGGAGGCACAGGAGAGGGCGGAAAACACGACGAGCAGGGCCATCCGGCAGGTTCGCAGCATAGAGTTCACTTTTTCTAAAGATAGGGAAAAGAAAGGTGTTTGGGTACCCGGGGCTACCATTCGGGAGATTGGACAACGCCACCTTTGCCGGGAGGGTGGAAGCCGTGTGTTGCCATTTTTCCAAGCTGTTTTCCCTCTAACAGGTTGTGAAAAGGTGAAGATCGGCCCCGGACTTTGTGGTGCCTGAAAAAGCTACCAGAATCCCGGGGTTCCGACATACAGTTTGGAACTAGGTAGGGGAGGGCCGCCACAGGAAGGGAAGAACGTACTTCATAAAAGGACATCAACCCAGGATTTGTCTGGACGGGTCTTTGGATATCCATGGATTTTCCGGAACTGCTTTCGCTCCCGGGTAAAGTCCCACCATCTTTTAGAGGTGTTCCCCGTGTCTGCGAAATACACGGCGAGTCGGAACTGGTCTTCCACGCAGGGATCC
>CAZUZE010000177.1:0-5202 GCA_964624565.1 uncultured Robiginitalea sp. | reverse complement strand
AGCCTGCATTCGCCCACCTCGATACGCTGCATACTGACCTCGTACCCTTCCCTCAGCACCTTGTAGAGGTAATCCAGCTCCAGGTCGGTGGCGTGGAATTTCAGGGATTTTATTTTCCGTTCGGATTTGGTGTCATCCCAGTACCAGAGCGTGTAATAGGGAGATTTATCGGTCACCTCGTAGTATTCGATGAATGGGAGCTCCAGTTTTGAATCCCCGGAAGACCCTACGATATACTTATTTTCCTGAACTACTTTACCGATCTGGCTATAGCCCGGAAGGGAAAGGAAAAGGGCTGCAAATAAAAGGGAAGAGGCAATCCAGCCCCTGCTGCAGGATGATTCCAGAATCATTTTACAATTTCATATAAGGTTCTGTTTCAAAGATACGGGTCAAAGGGCGAAATCGGATGAAAATAAGGGTCAAGTATCTGTTAATCTTTGTTTTTGGTTAGAAGGTCGGGAACCGATCCGATCTGCCAAAAAACACCAGGGTTAAAATGGGTGATAATCCCGATGAATTGAGTGGCCAAATCTTTATCGGTTCACGCGCCTTTGTTCCCGGGGCTCGTTCCGGTACCCGCTGAAATTGTACAGGCGGCCCGGTTCCGTAAATCCCACAGGTAGTCCTGGGAAGCCAGAACAACCCATTTATTCTGTTTACGAGCTTCCACACATAGGATTTAAACCGGATGACTTTTAAATAGAGCCTTTATTCCGGTATAAAGTCCCCTTTATGAGGGGCAGGCAGTGGGAGCCTTATTTGGGATCCGTTCCGGGATCAGGGGATACCGGGGTTTTTGTCAGGCTGAAAATATCTTTTCTGCGGTCCCGTAGGTTCCTCACGCTCCCGAACTGGTTCAGTTCCCTGAGCAGGTCGATATCGACATCCGCGATGAGGATCATTTCCGTGTTGGTGGTCGCCTCGGCCTTGATCCCGTTGGCCGGGAAGGAAAAATCGCAGGGTGTGAAAACCATCGATTGCGCAAACTGTATGTCCATATTGTGCACTTTCGGAAGGTTGCCCACGCTGCCGGCGATGGCCACATAGCATTCGTTTTCGATGGCCCTGGCCTGTGCACAATGGCGTACCCGGGAGTACCCGTTCTGGGTATCGGTGAGGAAGGGGATAAACAGGATGTCCATGCCTTCGTCCGCCAGGAGCCTGCTGAGCTCCGGGAATTCGGAATCATAGCAAATAAGCACCCCGATCTTGCCGCAATCCGTATCGAAGGTCTTTAGGGAACTCCCTCCCTGCATGCCCCAGACTTTGGCCTCGTCGGGGGTTACGTGCAGTTTTTCATATCGCTCGGTGGTACCGTCCCTTTTGCAGAGGTAGCCCACATTGTACAGGAGTTCGTCCTTCAGCTCGGGCATGCTCCCGGTGATCACATTGATGTTGTAGGAAATGGCGAGCTCGGAGAATTTCTGGACAATGCGTGGGGTGTATTTTGCCAGCTCCCGGATGGCTTCGGATTCGGGGAGGTGGTTGTCATCCGCCATCAGGGGGGCGTTAAAGAATTCGGGAAACAGCGCGAAGTCCGACCGATAGGCCGAAACGGCGTCTATGAAGTACTCCGCCTGTTGCATTAACTCCGTCAGGTCCTTGTAGAGGCGCATCTGCCACTGGATCAGCCCCAACCGCACAATTTTCTTCGTGGTTGCGGCTTTGACGGAGGGTTTTTCGTAGTAAATATTGTCCCACTCGAGCAGCACGGCAAATTCACTGGAAGCTTCATCACCTTCAAGGTAGCCTTTGAGGACCCTTGACGGATGGAAGTCATTGGACATCTGGAAATTCAGGACGGGATCGTGGATTTCCTTCCGTTTTACTTTTTCGATATACTCCTTTGGGGTCAGCTCCTGGGCGTATTTGTGGTAATTCGGGATCCGCCCGCCGAAGGCAATGCCCCTCAGGTTCCGTTTTTCAGCGAGTTCCTTCCGGTAATCGTACAACCTGCGGCCCAGGCGCAGGCCCCGGTACCCCGGTTTTATAAAGACATCAATGCCGTAGAGGACATCCCCGTTTTCATCGTGGGTGTCGAAGGTGTAGTTTCCTGTGATCTCCCTGTAGGTATGCTGTTTGTCAAAATCCCCGTAATTCACCACGATGGAGAGGGCGCACCCGGCCAGTTCGCCATTGACCCTGATAACGACCTGTCCTTCCGGAAATTTCTCGATCAGGGATTTGATGTGGGCTTCTTTCCAGTAGGCGTTCGGCATATTGGAATAGGCCTCGATCATCGCCTGTTTCAAATCGTGGTAATCGTCCAGTGTCAGGAACTGGAGCTCGATATTCTCTATGTTTTTTATCATCCTCTGTGTTGGAATTCTGTTTGTCCCCCGTCGGGAGGATATTTTCTAACCCCCGGGTTCAGGCCCCGGGCCGGCATTAATAGCCTGCTGCCTGCCCGTCTTTTCGCGACTCCGAGGCGCCCGAATACACTCTGTTTTCAAGGTCGACGCCGATGGCCTGGTAGCCCCCGTAAATCCCGACCCCAAAGGAAACCCGATGCCCTTTTTTCCGCAATTCCCGAATGGCACCATACCCGAACCCGCTTTCCAGATTCAGGGTGCCCCCGTCGGTCATCCGGGACCCGGTCGGCTGGGAACTCCCTACGTGCCGCATCCGGGGGGCGTCCCCTGCTTCCTGGAGGTTCATGCCGAAATCGATAAGGTTCACGACGATCTGGGCGTGCCCCTGGGGCTGCACGGCCCCTCCCATAAGGCCAAAGCTCACCACCGGCTTTCCATTTTTGGTGATAAAGGCCGGGATGATGGTGTGAAAAGGGCGTTTTCCGGGCTGCAGCGCATTGGCATGGGATTTGTCCTGCACGTTGAACATCTGTCCCCGGTTCTGAAGTACAAACCCCAGTCCATCGGGTACCATCCCCGAGGCGAATTCTGAATAAATGCTCTGGATCAGCGAGACCATGTTCCCATCTTTATCCGCGACGGTCAGGTAGGTGGTATTCCCGGTTTCTATTTCCATATCGCCGGCAGGATAGGTCCTGGCCGACCGGTCTGGCTCTATCAGTGCCCTGCGCCTTGCTGCGTAATCCTTGGACAGGAGTTCGGTCAGGGGGATTTTGACAAAGGCCGGGTCTGCATAGAATTTGGCACGGTCTTCATAGGCCAGTTTTTTGGCCTCGGTAAGCACATGGAGGTACTCGGCACTCCCGAATCCCATGGAGGCGATGTCAAAACCTTCCAGGATGTTGAGCATCTGCAGGGCCGCGGTCCCCTGTCCATTCGGGGGCAGTTCCCATACATCGTACCCCCGGTAGTTTGTCGATACCGGCTCCACCCAGTCCGAAGTGTGGGCGGCAAGGTCCTCGTAGGAGAGGAAGCCCCCGTGTTTTTTCATGAAGGAATCGATGGTCCGGGCGATGTCCCCTTTGTAGAACGCATCCCGACCCCCTTTTGCAATTTTATCATAAGTAGCGGAGAGGTCGGGGTTTTTAAAGACCTCGCCTTTAGCCGGGGGCCTTCCGCCGGGCAAATACGTCCCGGCAAAACCGGGCTGGTCTTTAAGGCCTTCGTAGTTGGATGCCATTTCGTAGGCGATGACCTCTGTAACCGGGAAACCTTCGCGCCCATAGGTGATGGCGGGCTCCAGGATCGTTTCCATGGGGAGTTTGCCGAATTTTTCATGCAGGGCAAACCAGCCGTCCACGCACCCGGGCACCGATACGGGGAGCGGGCCGTACAGGGGGACGTAAGTCATGTCCCGTTCCATGAAATAGTCGATGCTGAGGGATTTGGGTGACCGGCCACTGCCGTTGAACCCGTAGAGTTTTTGTGCTTTGGCATCCCAGACGATGGCGAAAATATCCCCGCCGATCCCGCAACTGGCAGGCTCCACCAGGCCGAGGACCGCATTGGCTGCAATGGCCGCGTCCATGGCACTCCCTCCCTTTTTGAGGATCTCCAGGGCAGCCTGGGTAGCCAGGGGCTGGCTGGTTGCGGCCATCCCGTTTCGGGCCAGCACCTCGGAGCGGGTGGTAAAGGTCTCTCCTGTGAGCCGGTCCTGCGCCCCGGCGATCTGAAGGAATAAAAGGGGCAGGAGTAGACTGAAGCGCAGCTGCATAGGCATGGGATTAATGGAATTCAAAGCTAATAAAAATAAGAGATAGCCAGGGAAGCATTGCCGAACTTCGGGCAGGCAGCCCCTGCCCGCACGGGGCTGAAAAGGTTGTCCCGCAACCTATTCATAGACCATCTCCACATCATCGATGACCAAGACACTCCCAATGGCCCCGGCGAAACGGGCCCCGTCAAAGCTGGAGGAGGCGACAAAGGTGATATGGGTGGGAAGTACAAAATTGGCTGAATCCCGGCTTACATACCCGTGACCCACGGGGCGGGTATACTCCGGAAAGCTCGCATCGAGTTCCCCGTAGGTAAAGGGGACTTCCCGGGTGGTAAGGCCTTCAACAGTGGCCTCATTCCGGAACCAGGCCGTGGCCAGCCGTTCCGTTTTGCCCCCTGCCCGCACTTCCAAAAGGGCATAGATATCACAGGCGTCGCCATAATCGAGCACGGTACCGCTTTTGTCCTTGTTTTCGGGGCCGGGCACATAGGAGAATTTAAACCTGATTTTCTGGGGCCGGCCGGCAAAAGGGGTGCCAAACTCTATGGCCGCCTCCGGGTCAGCGGGGTCTATGTTGTCAGAATTAAAAACCCCGGTAAAGATCGATCCCGCGGAAATTGGCGCACCGAAAGTCCCGGCAAGTCTGCCATTGTCCAGGGTTTCCATTTTGGCGGCGAGGTTGTCGTTGCCCCGGTCAAAAGGGGTGGTGGCCAGTTTATTCAGGATTTGGGTGCCCGGGTTCCCCGTTCCCCAAATCGTCGAGGCGGCAGAGGCCCCCGGTTCAAAATACCCGGTTGCCGTCTTATACCAGAGGTTCAGGTCCCCGTTGTCCAGCTGCGGGTTTTCTGCGGCGACAAAAGATTCCACTTGCCAAACGTAGGTGCTTCCATCTTCTGCGGTTATGGTGATAGGCTGCAGGGTGTTTAAATCCAGCACGTCGCCCACACTTTTGTCTGTCGTGGCAAAGGAGGAAATCACCAGCTTTTCTATGGTAATGGCTGATAAATCCACCCCGGCTGGGATCTCCACCTTTACCTTCAGGCTGTCATTGAGTATTTGCGCATTGGAGGCCTGGTTGCTCACTGAGATGTCTTTGATGTTTCCGGAACC